>NZ_JANFZX010000058.1:0-17147 GCF_024461615.1 Anaerotruncus sp. DFI.9.16 | reverse complement strand
CGTGCGGCGGGGCAGGGCTTGCCCCGCCGCACAGCCGCGTTTTCCCGGCGGTCCGGCTGATCTCCCGCGGCGCGGAGGATGAGCCGAAACGCCGTGTCCACACTTGCCATGAAAGGACGATCGCCGTGCGCTATCTGAAACTGTTGGAAGAGTCGTTCCCCATGCTGGTCAAGGGGCTGGGCGGCACCGTGCAGGTGACGGTCATCTCCCTGCTGATCGCCACCCTGCTCGGCCTGTTCTGCTGCCTTTTGCAGATCTCCGGCAAAAAGCCGCTCCAGTGGATTTCCCAGATTTATATCGACGTCATGCGGGGCGTGCCGGTCATGGTGCTCTCCTTCTTCATCTATTTCGGCGTGCCGAACGGCCTGGGCATCCGTCTCACCGCCGTGCAGGCGGGCGTCATCACCCTCTCCCTCAACGCGGGGGCCTACCTGTCGGAAATCTTCCGCGGCGGCATCCAGGCGGTGAACGTCGGCCAGATGGAGGCCGCGCGCAGCCTCGGACTCCCCTACGGGCGCGCGATGCGCAAGGTCATCCTGCCCCAGGCGGTGCGGATCGTCATCCCCTCGATGGTCAACCAGTTCATCATCACCCTCAAGGACACCTCGATCCTCTACGCGATCGGCCTGCCCGAGCTCATGCAGAGCGGCAGCCTGATCGTGGCGCGGACCTTCCGCTCCTTCGAGGTGTGGGCGACCGTGGCGGTGATCTACTTCATCATCATCTTCATTCTGTCCAAGATTTCCAAGCGGATCGAAAGGAGGCTCCACAATGGCAAAGGTAAGGGTTAAGGGCCTCCGCAAGGACTTCGGCTCGCTGGAGGTGCTCCGGGGCATCGACCTCGAGGTGCGCGAGGGGGAGGTCGTCTGCATGATCGGGCCGTCCGGCTCCGGCAAATCGACCTTCCTGCGCTGCCTCAACTTCCTCGAGACGCCCACGGGCGGAGAGGTCGAGGTGGACGGATACCTCCTCACCGACGGCAAGACCGACCTCAACAAAATCCGCGAGAACATCGGCATGGTGTTCCAGCAGTTCAACCTCTTCCCCCACCTGACGGTGACCGGGAACATCACGATGGCCCCGCTCGACCGAAAAAAGCTCGACAAGCCCGCCGCGGAAAAGAAGGCGCGCGAGCTGCTCGAGCGGGTGGGCCTCGCGGACAAGGCGGACGCCTACCCGGCGCAGCTCTCGGGCGGGCAGCAGCAGCGGGTGGCGATCGCCCGCGCGCTGGCGATGGACCCGGACATCATGCTCTTCGACGAGCCGACCTCCGCGCTCGACCCCGAGATGGTCGGCGAGGTGCTCGCGGTCATGCGCCAGCTGGCCGACGCGGGCATGACGATGGTGGTCGTCACCCACGAGATGGGCTTTGCCCGCGAGGTCGCCGACCGGGTGATCTTCATGGACGGCGGCGTGATCGTCGAGCAGGGCACCCCCGAGGAGATCTTCGGTCATCCGCGCGAGCAGCGCACGATCGATTTCCTCAACAAGGTCCTGTAGCTTCCGCCGCTCTCCAAAAGTTTCGCCCGCCGTTTCAAAGGCGGCGGCTTAGTCCTGAGAAGCGCTTTTTGGTTCTTTTCCCAGGAAAAAACGGGACCGGTACCCAACGGGTACCGGTCCCTCCTGTTTTTCCCGCTATTCCCCAGGGCGCATCGCCCTCATGAAGGCGCCGATGAGCTTGTCGCACATCGCCTCCATGCTGTAGGCGCCGTCCCGCAGGCACCAGTCGTAGATGAGCCCGCGCAGCTGGATGTCGAGCATCTGGGAAAGCTCGGTGCAGGCGATCGCGCCGGTGATCTCCCCCCGCTCCTGCCCCTCGTGGACATACTGGTTGAGCAGCTTGACGTACCGGCGGCTTTCACTCGTCAAAAACTTCGGCCCCCGCGTCACAAGCTGGGTGGAATAGATCTCGGTGATGATCTGGCGGCTGAGCTTGAGCTCCATGTTCTTGCAGACGAACCGGCAGAGCGCCACGATGCGGTCGGCGCTCGGCATACCGGGCGGGCACTGGGCCGCCCACGCGTCGTAGTCGTTGTCGAACTTGTCGGGCAGCGCCGAAAGCAACTCGTCCTTCGCGGAAAAATAGTGGTAGAACGCGCCCTTGGAGGTGCCGGTCGCCGCGATGATCTCGTCGACCGACACGTTTTCATAGCCCTTCTCGTCGAAGAGCCGCCACGCGGCCTCCGCGATGCGTTCCCGGACTTCCGTCTTTGCCATCGGACTTCCCTCCCCGTCTGGTTTCATTTTATACCAACCGCCGCCCGCGCGCAAGGGGGACGCCGAAAGGAAAAGGCGCGCGCCCCAAAGAGGGCGCGCGCCCGCCGCTACTTTTTCCGGCAGGCCCCGCGCTCCCGCAGGATGCGCAGCTGGTCGTCGAGGTAGACCTGCGGCACTGACTTGATGTCGAAGTGGACGAGGTCGAAGGTGAGGTTCATGAGCGGCCCGGTGACGAGCGCCACGATGACGGTGGCGATGCCGAACCGCCCGCCGAGCAGGGTGCCCGCCAAAATGGCGGAGAGCTCGAGCCCGCTCTTGGTGAACCGCACCGACCAGCCCGTCCGGCGGACGATGCCGATCATGAGCCCCTCGCGGGGACCGGCCCCGAGCCCCGCCCCCACATAGAAGTAGGTGGCGACGTTGAGCACCATGAGCCCACAGGCCACCATCAACAGCTTCTGCGGAAGGTTTTGGGCCGCGGGGATCAGATGATGCGCCTGGATGATGTCGACGATCGGGCCGGTGATGACCAGGTCGAGGATGTTCCCCAGTCCGATGCGGATGCCCATCCGCCAGTTGACCGCCAGCAGCACGACCGAGACGCCCAGCACCGCGGCCCCCAGCGAGATGCCCAGCGTGTGGGAGAGGCCGTCGCTCAGGACGTCCCACGGGGCCATGCCGATGCCCGACTGCGCGAACACGACGATGCCCACCGCGTAGAGTAGCAGTCCCACCAGCAGCTTGGACATGGATTTTACCGTGATATTGATGTTGTCAGCCTCCCTCTCCCCGGACGTTCTGATACGCGCGGGAGATTCAGATCTTTTTCTTCTTCCTGTAGATCAGGATGCCGACGGCGACCACCAGCACGACGTTCAGCAGCATCTGCAACGGCAGCGGGATGAACATTGAACCCACCGTCAGGATGAGCAGCGCGGAGATGACGCCGAAGGCGCCCAGGTCGGGGCGCTTGAGCATGAAGTTGGTGAACATGATCGCGAAGATCGAGGCGGGCACGTACTTGAACGCGTCCTTGACCGACGCGGGCAGCGCGCCGAGCAGCAGGGTCCCGCCGATCGCGCCGAGGGTGACGAAGATCAGGTTGGTGACGATCGAGCCCGCAATGCCGATCGTCGCCATGAGCTCGCCCTCCTTGGTGCCCGGCTTTACGCCGGTGACCTCCTGCGCGACCATCGCGCAGGGCAGGCGCATGTTGCTGATGTTGCCGCTCAAAAAGGCCATGTAGCTGCCCGCCGCGCCGAGCACGCCGTAGTAGGAGATCGGCTCGACCACCATCCAGGCGAACCCGGAGGAGACGACGAGCGTAAAGATGATCGCGATCTCGGCGGGGGTGGGCACGACGCCGTACACCAGCCAGAGGGTGAACGCGGGCACGAACGCCAGCACGAACCCGATGATCAGCGTGATGCTCCCGATGCGGATGGAGGGCTTTCCAAACTCCCTTGTGAACTGGTCGTCCGACATGCCCTTGAAATTCGATTCAGTCACTGCACTTTTCATCTCCTCAACCTCCAATCAGCCAGGCGCAGACCGGCGCGCAGACGATGCCCACGATCATGGCGATGCCCATGTGGTACTCCCGCAGCCAGGGCAGCTTTTTCACCGTCCTGGAGAGCCCCACCATGCAGAGCGACGCGCTCACGCAGGCGACGATCATCGGCAGCCCGGTCAGGCAGTTTTCCATCGTCATGTAGGACATGATGCCCAGCATGCTGGCCGTGCTGATCAGGGTCATGAGGTTTTTGTCGTATTTTTCGACCTTGACCTGCACCTTGTTCATCTGCGGGATAAAGACCAGCACGACGATCCAGGCCACCGAGAAGAGGCTCATCCCCCACAGGGCGGCGGCGTAGGCGCGGATGCCGAAGTCGGCGGCGCCCAGCGCGCTGCCCACGGCCTGCGCGCCGAGGCCGGCATTGATCATTTCGCCCGCGGCAGCGCCCATGACGGAAAGCCGCATCCACGAAACGGGCGACCCGACGGCGGACATGAGTCCCACCATCATGATGAAGACCGCGACGGACGGCCCGATGGCCGAGATCATCCCGGCGCGGAAGGCCTTGACGCAGTCGCTCTTGGAGATTCCCATCTTGACGGCGGTGGCGAACGCCCGGCGGGTATACAGAACCGCCTGGCAGAGCACCAGCAGCACCAGCGGGAAGCAGGATAGCCACATGATCGGGCTGTTTGCTATCGACAGATAATCGCTCATTTTTACCGCTCCTCAATTCTTTTGATCCGAAAAACACCTCTGGCGGCCGCTTTTTCTGTGGCCGGCCGCCGGTTCCACCGCCCCCTTACTGATTGCCGAACAACAAAATCAAACCGTCCCCCGTTATCGGTACAGACTATAGTTTGTTTTTGCTTTAACGTGTTAAATCATAGCGAATTTAAAGCGATTTGTCAAGAGCCCGCCGCGTTTTTCCGGAAAATTCATCCCCCGCCTTGACTTTTGCGCCCGGGGTTCCTATAATGGACATCAACAGCCCCCCAGGGGCAGCCGAACAACAAAGCCGGACAGGAATCCTCCGCATGGGCCGAGCGGCCGATGCGTATTCCGTTTGGGCTTTTTTTGTTTCCCCGCCGGTGCACAACGCAAACAGAAAGAAGGATTCTCATGCTGGTACTGAAAAACTGCCGCCTGATCCCGGCGCTTACCGAAGGATACGACCTGCCCGCCGCCGACATCGTCCTCGACGGGGAGCTCATCGCGGACATCCGTCCGGCGGGCGGAAGCTACGAGGACGCGCCCGTCCTCGACGTGGCGGGCAAAACCGTTCTGCCCGGCCTCTTCGACCTGCACACCCACCTGCACTCCCTCTCGGGCAACCTGATGGAGAACCAGCTCAAGGATTTCGGCACCTCCTGCTTCGACACCTGCGAATACGCCAATACCTATCTGAAGCTCGGCTACACCACCGTGCGCGACATGGGCAGTAACAGCCGCTGCGCCATCGCCGTGCGCAACGCGGTGCAGAAGGGCCAGATCACCGGCCCGCGCATCTACAGCGCGGGGCTGATGATCTCCCCCAAGGACGCGGGCAACGACGCCTTCAGCCTCATGTACAACGAGGCGGACGGGCGAGAGGCGGTCATCGGCGCGGTGCGCGAGGAGATCGCGCACGGGTGCGACTTCGTCAAATACATGGTGTCGGGCGCCTTCCTCAACGAGGGCAGCGTGCCGGGCAACCTGATCACGACAGAGGAGGAGCTGCGTACGGTGGTCGACACCGCGGCGGCCCGCGACAAATACGTGGCCGTCCACTGCCACGGCACCGAGGGCATCAAAATGAGCATCCGCGCGGGCGTACACACGATCGAGCACGCCACCCTCATCGACGAGGAGGGCGTCGACATGCTCGTCGGCTCGAAGGACACCTTCCTCGTCCCGACGATCGGCATCTTCCAGTTCCTCATCGACCTGAGCAAGGCCGACTCGAACGACTGGCGCGCCCTCAAGGCCAAGACCTACCTCCCCCTGCTCCAGCAGAGCCTGCGGACCGCCTACAAGGCGGGACTCCAGTTCGGCTGGGGCACCGACCTGGACATGGGCTCCTACGTGGAGAACCCCGCGCAGGAATTCCTGGTCCGCCGCGACCTGATCGGCATCTCCAACATCGACCTGCTGCGCCAGGCCACGATCAACAGCGCGGAGATCGCCGGCGCGGCCGACATGACCGGCTCGGTCAGGATCGGCAAATACGCCGACCTCGTGGTGATCGACGGCAACCCGGACGAGGACATCTCCGTCATGGGCAAGCCCCGCGCGCACGTCTTCAAGGGCGGCGTCCACGTCGGCTGAGGAGTTCCCCGGGAACGGCAAAAAAGGGCCCCGGTGCTTACGCACCGGGGCCCTTTCATCACGTTATTTCCGCGCCGGGCTCACGCCGCGGCAATCGCCGGCGTTTTCGCGCCGAGCATCCCCATCAGCAGGTCCACGCAGGCGGTCAGCGAAAAGACAAAATCCACGCCGTAGGAGGGGGCGAGCTGGGAGTACTGCTCGTGCAGCTCGTTGATCTGCTCGTAGAGCGCGGTGCTGTGGTCGATTTCCGCCGCGTTGGAGATGAGGTCGACCGCGTGCAGCATGCTGCGGCGTCGGTAGCCGTAGAACTGCATGAGGACTTCATATTTGAAGTGGCCGGCCTTGCTGCCGTCGAACGATTCGGAATGGGCGTAGCAGAAGAAGTCGGACATGAAGTGGCAGAGGATGCCCAGCTGCTTGCTGTATTCCTCCACCGACATGTTGTCGCCTTCCTTTGACAGGTGTTCCGCGCGCGCCATCACAAGGTCGTAAATGTCCTTTTTAAAATGCGAGAGCTTGAGCAGGCTCGGCGCAATATCGGGCAGGACGTTCCACCTCACAAAGCTCCCCTTGTCGAGCTCCACGCCGAGATTTTCGGTGAAGTAGGTGTAGAGGTACCTGCCCATCGTGATGTGCGAAAATAGGTTCATTGGAAACACCGCTTTCTGGTTATTGGGCCCGTAGGCCCTTTATCTGCAAGGCGTCAAGGCGCGCCGCGCTGCGGGTTCGGTCCTGGCGGCGACCCGCGCCACCGTTCGGGCAGCATCGCCCGGAAGGAGCGCGCGAAGCCGTAATGGCCGCGCCGGTAACAGACGCGCAGCGCAACCCAGGCCGTCGCGAAGTAGAGCAGCAGATTCACATGGGAGAGCGCGACGACGACCGCGTCGTAGTGGGCGATCCACCCGGCCTGCTTGTCGGCCGCGAAGATCTGCTGCAATACCAGGAACTGGTTGAGGAACACCATGACCGCCAGCGCCCCGAACGAGGCGAACATCCCGCGGCTGCGGTGCCGCGCCGCCGCGATGAGCGCCATCACAAGCACGGGGATCTGGTAACGCTCGTGCATGCGGGTCGTGAACATGAAGACGGTCTGCATGAAGAGGAACCCCATCAGCCAGACGCTCTTTTCGGTGGCCGTGAACCACACGGCCACAAGCAGCGCCAGAGCCGCGGCCAAAAGCAGGGTTGAAAGGTGGTCCGCCTGGATCAGACCGAGGATTTTCGTGCTGAAATGCTTATAATTGAGCCCCGCCGACGAATAGAAGTTGAAGGCGTTGAGGCTGGCCCCCTGGTACTGGCCGAAGCCGCCGAAGTAGATCTCCAGCGGCAGCGCCCAGCCCGAACGCGCCATGAAGGGCAGGAAGACCGCGAGCACCGTGCCCGCTCCCGCCGCCACGGTCCGGAAAATCCGTCTGGGCGGATAGGAGGTGAGCAGCGCGACCGCGTAGACGGGCGCGAAGTAAAGGGACTGGAACTTCATCAGGCAGGCCAGCGCCATGACGGCGCCCGACCAGACGGGCCTTCCCTCCTCGAGCAGCAGGAAGGCGAGCACCACCAAAAAGATCATGATGCTGTCCGTCTGCCCCCAGTAGGAGGAGTTGAGGATCCCGGCGGGATTGACCGCCCAGATCGCGGCGCCGGCCAGCCCCACGAGCTGCCCCTCCCGCCGCAGCACACGGTAGAGGAGCGGGATGCACGCGAGGTCGAACAGCACCTGCCACCCCTTGAGGGCGAGCATCATATAGGGGTCGAAGGCGCGCACCGCGCCGATCCCGAGCAGCTTCCCCGTCAGGAAGAGGGGGAAGAGAAAAAGGGGCGGATAGTCAAGGTTCCCTATATTGTTATAAGCGCCGAAGAAGTCGTTTGCCACTCCGGTCGACCAGTCCACATAGAAGCTCAGGTCGAAATAGTGCACGGTGATATAGGCGACCATCAGCCGCACCAGCGCGGCGAACGCCACCAGCACGGTCAAAAACCAGCGAATCTGCCCGCGTGAGGGGCAAAAGGAAGCGCCCAGTCTTTTTTCATCCATCAGTTTACTTCCATTGCAATCAAAATTTTATCATATCGCGCCAAAACTGTCTGTTGAAGGTGTGAAAATTTTGTAAACTTTCCACATTTCCGTCGTTTTGTATAAATTCCCTACGAAAAATAGCAGTCAATTAGGAAGTTTTGCTCATCCCCTGCGGGCGGTTCCTTGCGTTCCACCCGCGAAAAATATCCGTTTTCCCGCAACAGCTGCGCGAACGCCCCGGCGGATTTCCCGTCCGGGGCTGTGCAGGAGACGGTCAGCACCCGTCCGCCCGCGTCGCAGTCGAAATCCAAAATCGTCGCGCCCGCGTCCTCCGCCGCGTCGAGCAGCGCGGAAAACTGGGAGAGGTGCCGGCGCGGGGAGACCTCCATGTTGGTCACGACCCCGGCCATCGAATTGATATACTTCATGAGCAGCTCGGATTTCTCGGGGTCGCCTAAAATCTGCGAAAGCCGCCCCTCCTCGCCGGGCGTTGCGATCGCCGCGACGAGGCTGCTGCGCATGAGCTCCCCGCGCATATCCGCCGCGCGGGAGGCAAGCAGCATCCCCGCGGCCACGACGGCGGCCAGCGCCGCGAAAGCCACCGCCGCGGCTGCGGCGCGGCTCCGCCCGCCGCCCAGCATGCGGGACAGCCTGTGCGCGACCTTCTCCTTACTCAGCATACGTCTCCCCCGCCACTCCGAGATATTCCTCCAGCGAGACGCCGCGTTCGGTGATCTCCCGCGCCGCGTGCTTTCCAACATACCGGAAATGCCACGGCTCGTAGGTGATCCCGGTGATCTCCGTCTTGTCCTCCGGGTAACGCAGGATGAACCCGTACTCGGGCGCGTGCGCCGCGAGCCATTTGGCGGCCTGCGTTTCGGCAAAGCCGTGGTTGAGCATCTGGTAGCCGGGGGTCACGATGTCGGCCGCCAGCCCCGTCTCATGCTCGCTCGTGCCGGGAGGGGCGATCCACTGGGAGGTCACCTCGACCGCCTCCTCCTCGCTCAGGCCCAGCGAGATATACTCCTGCACCTTGTTGTTGAAATTCTGCCGCTGGCGCTCGGTCCCCCGGTAGGCGGAGACGACCATCAGGTCGACCCCCTGCGCGGCCGCGTCGTAGAGCATCCACAGCATCGAGCCCGCCGCATCCGCATCCATCTGGTAAGTGCCGCTCACCGGATAGAGTTCGGGCGTGTAGTCGTCCGGGACGGGGTTTTCCGCGTTCACAAGCAGCAGGTTCTCCAATTCGCCCACCTCTTCGCGGGGGATCATCGTGGGTTCCGGCATGGCGTCCTCCTCTTCCGGAGCGGATGAAACGCTCTCTTCCGGCGCGGGACCGCGCGCGGTGCAGCCGCTCAAAATCAGCAGCGCCGCCAGTAAAAGCGCCGTCCCGGTTTTCCATAATCGTTTCATTCTATGCCTCCCATGCCTGTTCGTATGTTCCGGCGCCGTCCCGCGGCGGGCACCCGTTCCCCGCCTGAACTCAACGTTTGGACGGGGCGCAGGAAGAATTGTTCTAGATATCTCCGCCCGCGTCTTTCGCACACCTCACGGGGCGCGCCTGCGGCGATTATCCGCGCCGCGCCTGAATCCAACGTTTTGAAGGGGTCCGGGGGAAACTTTTTCAAAGGTTGCAGGCCCATGCCCCGGCTGCGTCTCACGGGGCGCGCCTGCGGCGGTTGTCCACGCCGCGCCTGAGCCCAACGTTTTGAAGGGGTCCAGGGGAAACTTTTTCAAAAGTTTCCCCTGGTAGTATCTGCCGCGTCCGTCTCAAATATCCCCCGCCTCATAAAGGATGGCGGTGATGGCGGCAAGGGGCGCGGTCTCGCAGCGCAGGATGCGGCTGCCGAGCGAAAGGGTGAGCAGGCCGTTTTCGGCGGCGAAAGCCGCCTCGGAGGGCTCGAAGCCGCCCTCGCTGCCGACCATAATCGAAACCTCCCCGCCGAGCCGGCGGGAGAGCGCGCTTTTCAGGCTCTCGTCCGCGTTCTCATAGAAAAAGATGCCCAGCGGCGATTCCTTCATGCGCGCGACCGCCTCTCCGAAGCCGACAAGCGGTTCGACGGGCGGCACCCGGCCGCGGCCGCACTGCTTGGCGGCCTCGAGCGCGATGCGGTTGAGACGTTCAAGCTTTTTTTTCATCGACTTTTCATCGGGCCGGGAGACGCACCGGCGGGTCAGCACGGGCACGATCCGCCCGACGCCGAGCTCGACCGCCTTCTGCACGATCATTTCGAGCTTATCCCCCTTGGGCAGCGCCTGATAGAGGGTGATCTCCACCCCCGGCTCCCCGGCGGAGGGGGCGACCGCCTCCACCCGCAGGTCCACCCGCCCGGGATCGACCGCCTCGACGACGCACTGGTAGTCGTGCCCGGCGCTGTCGCAGACGGTGAGCGGCTCGCCGGGCTTCATGCGCAGGGAGAGCGCGATGTGGCGCGCGTCCTCGCCGGTGATGACAGCGGACCGCCCGTCCACCTCGCCGGTAAAAAACCGGGGCATTCCGCTACCCCCTCACGGCGGCCAGCGCGACCCAGCCGCCCGATTCGCGCCGGTCGGCGAGGCGGTAGCCCGCCCCTTCGAGGGCGGACACGACGTCCGCCTCCCGCGTGTCGATGATGCCCGACGCGATGAACACGCCGTCCGGCTCGAGGAACCGCCCGAGGTCGGGGATGAGGCGCAGGATGATGTCCGCGACGATGTTCGCGGTCACGACCGCGAACCGCCCGTCCACCCTGTCCGCGAGGTCGCCCGCCAAAAAGGCCGCCCGGTCCCCGACGCCGTTGGCGGCGGCGTTTTCCTTCGCGACCCGCACGGCCACCTCGTCGATGTCCACGCCGACGGCCGAATCCGCGCCGAGCAGCAGCGCCGCCACGGCGAGGATGCCGCTGCCGGTGCCGACGTCAAGCAGCTTCACGCCGGGCGCCGCGTATTTTTCGAGCAGCTGCATGCACAGCCGCGTCGTATCGTGGGTGCCGGTGCCGAACGCCATGCCGGGGTCCATCGTGAGCACGACCTCGCCGGGCGCCGGCGCGTAGTCCTCCCACGAGGGGCAGACGACCAGCCGCTCCCCCACCCTGGTGGGGAAGTAATATTTCTTCCAGGCGGTGGCCCAGTCCTCCTCGTCGACCTTGTCCGTCTCGACCGAGAAAGGGACCCCCTCCGCCTCCAGCCGCTCCCGCAGGTAGGAGACCGCCTCGAGCGGGCTCTCGCCGGGAGAGATGTAGAGGTGGATGACCGCGTGGGTGCGGTCGCGCTCCAGAAGCTCCTGCTCGATCAGGTCGACGTGCGCGATCTGCGGGGCGAGCTCCTCGATGTCGCTGTAGTCCTCGATATAGATGCCGTAGGGCACCACCATGTTGGCGACCGCCTCGGCGATTTCGATGCGCTCGACGGGCACCTTCAGTTTCACTTCACTGTACTGCATGCCGCTCCTCCTTGTCCTAGTACGCTAATGCTTAATTATACAACAAAACCGCCCCCATAGAAAGGGCGGTTTTGTAAACAATTCTTATTTCATCGCGTCCTTGAGCTTGTCGAAAAAGCTCTTGCGCTTTTCATAGTTGCGGTCGCTCGACAGGTCCTCGAACTTTTTAAGCGCGTCCTTCTGCTTGGCGTTCAGGTTGCGCGGGACCTCGATGTTGACCTTGACGTACTGGTCGCCGCGCCCGCGCCCGTTCACGTAGGGGATGCCCTTGTTGCGCAGGCGGAAGACGGTGCCCGACTGGGTGCCCTCGGGGACGTTGTACTTGACCTTGCCGTCGATGGTGGGCACGACAATCTCGTCCCCGAGCACCGCCTGGGTGAAGGTGATCGGGATGTCGCACCACACGTCGAAGCCGTCGCGCTCGAAGAGAGTGTCCGGGCGCAGCGTGACCATGATGTTCACGTCGCCCGACGGCCCGCCGTTGAGCCCCTCGTCACCCTGCCCGCGCAGCACGAAGGTCTGCCCGTCGTCGATGCCGGCGGGGACGGAGACCTCCAGCGTGCGGGTGTGGCGCACGCGGCCCATGCCGCGGCAGTCGCCGCACGGCTCCTTGACAATCTTGCCCTTGCCCGAGCACTTGGTGCAGGTGCGGGTGGTCTGGATGACGCCGATGGGGGTGCGCTGCTGGACCTTCACCTGACCGGTGCCGCCGCACTCGGGGCAGGTCTCGGGGGAGGTGCCCTTTTTGGCGCCGGAGCCGCCGCAGGTCTCGCATTTTTCAAGCCGCTGGACCGTGATCTGCTGCTTGCAGCCCTTGGCCGCCTCCATGAAGGAGAGGCCGACCGTCACGTTGATGTCGTTGCCGCGGATCGGGGCGTTGGGGTTGCGCGGCCGGGAGGAGCCGCCGCCGAATCCGCCGAATCCGCCGCCGAAGAAGCTCTCGAAGATGTCCCCGACGTCGAAGCCGCCGAAGCCCCCTCCGAAGCCGCCCGCCCCGGCGCCCGCGCCGTAGCTCGGGTCGACGCCCGCGTGGCCGAACTGGTCGTACCGCTGGCGCTTGGTGGAGTCGCTGAGCACCTCGTAGGCCTCGTTGACCTCCTTGAATTTGGCCTCGGCGGTCTTGTCCCCCGGGTTCATATCGGGATGGTACTGTTTGGCGAGCTTGCGGTACGCCTTTTTGAGGTCGTCCGCGGAGGCGTCCTTCGAGACGCCCAGTACATCGTAATAATCCCGTTTATCAGCCAATTGCCCTCACCTCTGCTTTCCGCTCCCATGTCACCGGAACGGCTGTTTCACGCGGCAAGGCGAGAGGCCCCGCCCCCCGCCTTGCCGCAGACTTTTTCCATTGTATTATTTTTTGTCGTCCTCGTCAACCTCGCGGTAGTCGGCGTCGACATAGTCCCCGCCGCCGGCGGAGGCGCCGCCGTCATCCTGCTGCGCGCCCGCCTCGGGGCCGGCGCTCTGCTGCGCCTGCTGGTACATCTTGGAGGACATCTCGTAGAAATCCTTCTGCAAATCCTCCTGCTTCTGCTTGATGTCGTCGACGTTCGTGCCCTTGAGCGCCTCTTTAAGGGCGTCGATCTTCTGCTGGACGCGGCTCTTCTCGTCGGCGGACACCTTGTCGCCCAGGTCGGTCAGCGCCTTTTCGGACTGGTAGACCATCTGGTCGGCGGCGTTGCGCACGTCAATCTCCTCGCGGCGCTTCTTGTCCTCCTCGGCGAACTGCTCCGCCTCCTTGACCGCCTTGTCGATGTCGTCCTTGGACATGTTGGTCGACGCGGTGATCGTGACGTTCTGCTCCTTGCCGGTGCCGAGGTCCTTCGCGGTGACGTGGACGATGCCGTTCGCGTCGATGTCGAAGGTGACCTCGATCTGCGGCACGCCGCGCGGCGCGGCCGGGATGCCGTCGAGCCGGAACATGCCCAGCGTCTTGTTGTCGCGGGCCATCTCGCGCTCGCCCTGGAGCACATGGACCTCGACCGAGGTCTGGCCGTCGGCGGCGGTGGAGAAGATCTGGCTCTTCTTGGTCGGGATGGTGGTGTTGCGCTCGATGATCTTGGTGCAGACACCGCCGAGCGTCTCAATGCCGAGGGAGAGCGGGGTGACATCGAGGAGCAGGAGCCCCTTCACGTCGCCGCCGAGCACGCCGCCCTGGATGGCCGCGCCGACCGCGACGCACTCGTCCGGGTTGATGCCCTTGAAGGGATCCTTGCCGCAGAACGCCTTAACCGCGTCCTGCACGGCGGGGATGCGGGTGGAACCGCCGACGAGCAGCACCTTGTCGAGGTCGGAGACCTTGAGGCCTGAGTCGGCCATCGCCTTGCGCACCGGCTCCATCGTCTTTTCGACGAGGTCGGCGGTCATCTCATTGAACTTCGCGCGGGTCAGCGTGACGTCGAGGTGCTTCGGCCCGGTCGCGTCGGCGGTGATGAAGGGCAGGTTGATGTTCGCCTGCGTCATGCCGGAAAGCTCGATCTTCGCCTTCTCGGCGGCCTCTTTCAGGCGCTGCATGGCCATCTTGTCGCCGCGCAGGTCGATGCCGGAGTCCTTCTTGAACTCGTCCGCCAGGTAGTTGATGATCCGCTCGTCGAAGTCGTCGCCGCCCAGGCGGGTGTTGCCGTTGGTGGCGAGGACCTCCTGGACGCCGTCGCCCATCTCGATGATCGAGACGTCGAAGGTACCGCCGCCGAGGTCGTAGACCATGACCTTCTGGTCCTGCTCCTTGTCGATGCCGTAGGCCAGCGCGGCCGCCGTCGGCTCGTTGATGATCCGCTTGACGTCGAGGCCGGCGATGCGTCCGGCGTCCTTGGTGGCCTGGCGCTGCGCGTCGGAGAAGTAGGCGGGCACGGTGATGACCGCCTCGGTGACCTTTTCGCCGAGGTAGGCTTCCGCGTCGTCGCGCAGCTTCTGCAGGACCATCGCGGAAATCTCCTGCGGGGTGTAGTTCTTGCTGTCGATCGTGACCTTGTAGCTGGAACCCATATGCCGCTTGATCGAGGAGATCGTGCGGTCGGGGTTGGTGATCGCCTGGCGCTTGGCCACCTGGCCCACCATGCGCTCGCCCGTCTTAGAGAACGCGACGACCGACGGGGTCGTGCGCGCGCCTTCCGCGTTGGCGATGACGACGGGCTCGCCGCCCTCCATGACCGCCACGCAGCTATTTGTCGTACCTAAGTCGATACCGATGATTTTTCCCATAATAAAAGCCCTCCAGATCTATTAAACTTAATTTTTACGAAAGGGATATCGTTTCGCGGCTCTGCCGCGGAATCGTCTGAACCTGATTTGCGCCGTCAGTTGGCGACCTTGACCATCGCGTGCCGGATGATCCGGTCCCCGAGCTTGTAGCCCTTCTGGAACACCTCGACGATGACGCCCGCCTCGGCGTCCTCATCCTCCACATGCATGACCGCGTTGTGGAAGTCGGGGCTGAAGACGTCGCCCGCCGCGCCGAACTCCTCGACGCCGAGCTTGGCGAAAACGTCCTTAAAGTTTTGCAGGATCATCTCGACGCCCTTTTTGAATTCGGCGTCGGTGCAGGGCGCCGCGAGCGCCCGCTCGATCGTGTCCACGACCGGCAAAAACTGCGCGACCGCGGCGGCGGTGGCCTGCGGGTAGATCGCTTCCTTCTCCCGGACGCTCCGCTTGCGGAAGTTGTCGTATTCCGCCATCGTGCGCAGCAGCTTGTCGTTCAGGGAATCGACCTGCTCCCTGAGGAGTTCGGCCTCGCTCTTTTCGGGGGCGGTCTGTTCAGCCTCCTGCGCGGGGGCCTCCTCCCGCTCCTGCGGCTCCGCCTGCGGAGCCGTGTCCTTCGTCTCTTCTGCCAAATCTGCTCACAACCTATCTCTGTTATTGTTATTCCTGCTCAAACGTCTCCGCAAGGAGCTTTCCCAGCGTTTTGGAGAAATACTCGATGTGCGGGATGATCTTCGCGTAATCCATGCGCACCGGCCCGATCACGCCGATCGCGCCCGAATTCTGCTCGCCGATCTTGTAGCGCGTGACAACCACCGAGGTGTCCGCCAGCTCGCTCTGGGGGTTCTCCTTGCCGATCGTGATAAAGACCGCGTCGCTTTTGGAGGCGAGCACCCCGAGGAGCTGTTCACGGTTGTTCATCGTCAGCAGCAGGTCGCGGGCGATGTCGGAGAACTCCTTGTAGCCCAGCAGGTTGACGCTGCCGGAGGTGTAAAACTGCCCCTCGTTGATCTCGCGGCAGAGCTCGTACACGGTGGCGAGCACCGGGACGAAGAGGGTGGAGTAGTCGCCGAGGGTCACGGCGATCGAGTTGATGTACCACTGGGAGATGTCCGAAACCGATTTGCCGACCAGGCGGCCGTTGCAGAACTGGTTGAGAAATTCGACGATCTCGGTGGTCAGCCCGAAGTCGACGCGGCAGACCTTGTTTTTGATGACGCCGTTGGTCGCGATGACCAGCACGACGACGGTCCGCGCGCCCGCAGGGACGATCTCGACCCGCTTGACCTGCACCGTCTTGGGGGTGATGGTGGTCGAGACGGTCGCGCACTTGGTGTAGTCGGCGAGGGCCTCGGCCGCGTCCTCCAGGAGCCTGTCGGGATCGGGGTCGCGCACGTTGAAGAGCGCGTCGATCTCGCGCTGCTCCTCCTCCGAGAGGGGCTGGCAGTGCATGAGTTGGTCGACGTAGATGCGGTAGCCCAGATGGGAGGGCACCCGCCCCGCCGAGGTGTGGGGCTGTTCGAGCAGCCCCATGTCGAAGAGCGCCGCCATATCGTTGCGGATGGTGGCGGAGGACACCTGGAAGTCAAGCTTCCGGGCGACCGTCTTGGATCCGACGGGCTCCCCCGTCTCGATATAGGTTTCGACGATGGCCGTCAGGACCTTCAGTTTTCGAATGTCGAGCTTCACCGTTCCCACCTCACATTCCCGTTCCCGGCGAAGGGCTCTTTAGCACTCATTATTTACGAGTGCCAACAACTATAATGTACCACACTTTTCTGCAAAGTCAAGGGAATTCACGAAATGTTTACAGAATTTCTAGCACTCTATATAGTTGAATGCTAATTATGTAAATTATGTACAAACTTTAAAAAATTCATTGTACATATTGACATTGCTTCCATTTTGTAGTTTAATAGGGACAGAGAGAGAATCAATCATTTCACAACCGACAACATAAGGAGGTTTTATCATGATCATCAAAGACGTTATGCTTCACTCCGCGGAGGACCTCCGCCAGTTCATGTATCTCGCCATGCAGTCGTCCGAGGACATCGGCGTGCACACCACCGACGGCAAGATCGCGGACGCGAAATCGATTCTCGGACTGATGGCGCTCGACTACAACAAGCCCGTCAAGGTCGTCACCGAGGACAGCCACTTCATCAAGCAGATCGAAAAGTGGGCGGTCTAAGGTATCCCCGCCTCACGGACGAGGGCCGGCGGTCCTCCCCGCGTTCCCCCGCCCGATAAATGCATCCCGCGATAAAGCGGCCGCCTTTGGCGGCCGCTATTTGTTTACCGCCGAGCGCGCAGCATGTCGGCGGCCGACCGACGACGGCCTTGGATCAACCGCTTATGAAGCGGCCGAGTCGCCGGGTCCCGCCCCGGCGTGGGCTTAGGCTTGCCGCTCAACTAGCGGCGGAGCTTGTCGGTGGCCGGCCGACGGCGGTTTTAGATTATCCGCTCATGAAGCG
>NZ_JANFZX010000057.1:0-18025 GCF_024461615.1 Anaerotruncus sp. DFI.9.16 | reverse complement strand
GAGGGCCAGCTCGGCGCGCCGCGCCCCCCCCCCCCCCCGGACATACTGGAGCTGGCTGAGGAAGACGGTGATCGTCTGGTTCGATTCCGTGAGCAGGGCGGCCGCCGCGAGGAAGAGCAGGAACCGCCGGTTGTCCCACACCTCCCGTGCGGCCTCCCCGGCGCGGGTCCCAAAGCCCGCGCTCCGCCGCGCGGGAGGCGGCACCTCGGGCAAAAAGAAGGTCAAAACCATCGCCGCCCCGTAGGAGAGGACGGTGAGAAAGCCGGCCGCGTCAAAGTCGCCGCCGACCGCGGTGGAAAAGAGAAGCGACGCGGCGACCAGGCCGGCCGTCGCCGACGCCTCGTAGGCGCCGAACGCCTTCTGGCTCTCCCCCTCCCCCGCGAGGGAAAAGAGATAGGCGGAGTCGCAGCCGGAGAGGCCCGAGAGCACCGCCGACAGCATCAGCCGTTCGAGCAGGAATCCTCCAAAGCCCTCCGCCCGCCAGAAGACGATCTTGGAGAGGAAGTAGAGGACGTTGCAGGCGGCCAGCGTGCGCCGGTAGCCGATCCGGTCGGCCACGTAGCCCCACGGGATCTCCAAAGCGATCAGGCAGGCTAGGGAGATGCTCTCGATCAGCGTGATCTGGAAGACCGAGACGCCGCGCGCCTGCCGGTAAAGGGTCGCGATCGGGCCATAGAATACCATGCCCTGTAAAAACGCCGTCGCGCAGAACAGGGGAATCCCGATTTTTCGATTCAATTGTGTTCCCTCCGAATTTCATTTTGCCGGTGAAATTCCGAAGATCAAATCGGACTGCCCATGGCGACGCCTCGTTCTGTTTCGTTCTAGTTCCAGTATCGCACAGCGTCCCTGGAAATGCAATCAAAAAAAGAACCGCGCCAGGCGCGGTTCTTTTTATCCGAGAAATTCTTACAGCTCGGGGCCGTTCCGGTTCGCGTCGTCCGACGGAGCCTGGGGCGCCGCCGGGGCGATGGCCGACTGCTTGTTCCAGTAGGCGCCCAGCGTGTACAGGACCGGCAGCACGAGGCCGATCAGGCCGGAGAAGACGTTGCCGTTGCTTCCGAAGGAGCTGATCAGGCTCAACGCGGCGAGCACGATCAGGATGATGCCGAGCACAAAGCAGACCTGCGCCTTCTCGGGCTTCGCGCAGTTTTTGACGCCGATGATGCCGACAATCAGGCTGAAAACGCTGGAAAGGATGACGACCACGCCCATGATCGCCGCGACCGCGCCGACCCCTGCGCCCATCATGTCGCCGCCGGCCGCGATCATGCCGCCGCCCACCAGCGCGAGCAGCCCGAACAGGATGCTGATGCCGGAAAAGATGATGTACAGAATGCTGACCACTTTCAACATGGTTTTGCCCTTTGGTGCCATAAAATTGTCCTCCTCACGATGTAGCGTACGCTTTTCCCCGCTGACGCGGTAATGCATACTTTATCCTTATTATAAGGGAATTTCCGTTTCCTGTCAATCAAAGCGCCGCCCCCGCGGCTGGTATTTCTTTCCGGGACGCGCCTCAGGAAATCTCCGCCAGAAGCGCCGCCAGCGCCTCCTCCACGCGCGCGCAGCGGCTGGGGAACCGTTCGAGCAGCGCCGGGTCGGCGGTCTCCATCAGGCAGGGGCGGCCGACCGCCTCGAGCATCTCCACATCGTTGAAGTTGTCCCCGAAGGCCATCATCTCGTCCTTCCCGATGCCCAGCCGCCGGGCGACCGCCTCGATCGCCATCCCCTTGTCGGCGACCGTGAAGTCGATCCACGCCGCGCCCGACACGGCGGCCGTCACGACATTCCCCCACTTTTCGATGAAAGCCGGGGCCACGCGCGCCGCGCCGTCCCCGTGGACGTAGGCGGAAACCTTCAAAAATTCCTCGTCCACCGAGAAAAGGTCGTCCACGATCGTGACGGTGTTTTTCATCGTGTAGACGACAAAGTCGGAGTAGCTCCTGCGGCGCGGGCAGAGATAGGAGGTCTCCCTCCCCGAGAGCATGACCTCGCAGTCGTCGCGCGCGAGGATGTCCCGCATGAGCGCCTCCCCCGTCTCCCGTTCGAGCGGGATGGTGGAGAGCGCCGCGCCGTGGTGCATCGTGAGCGCGCCGTTTTCACAGATAAAGAGCATCTCGTGCCAGTGGGGCGAAAACATCCGCCGCAGGTTGGGATACTGCCGCCCGCTCGCGGGCGCGAAGAGGATCCCCCGCTCCAGCAGCTTCCCGATCAGCCGCAGGGCCTCGGGCGTCAGGGCTTGGGCCCCGTTTTGCAGGAGCGTCCCGTCCAGATCGCTCGCAACCAGCTTGATCACCATAACTCCCCCGTTTCCGGCCGCCGTGCGGCCGGGTCCAGTGTAACATGGCGGAAGCCCCTTTGCCAAGGGGCTTCCGCCATTTCCCCGCGCCCGCAGCCGCTTTCTCCGTCCCAGACGGTTTTTTTGGACCGTCCCGGTTGTATTTTGTTGAAAATACCCCTACAATAAATGGAAGAAACCGAAAAGGACCGGCGGCCAAACGGCCGCCGGTCCTTTTTCGCGCCTCAGTATTTGCGCCCGCGCAGCTCCTCTCTGGGGGTCTGCGCGGTAAAGACCCGTTCGTCTGTGATGATCCGCAGCGGCAGCTCCTTCCCGCTCATCAGGTCGGTCACCGCCTTCATGAGCTGCGGCCCGAGCAGCGGGCTGCACTCGACCACGCAGTTGAGCCTGCCCTCCTCGAGCGCCTTGACCGCCTCCTCTGTGCCGTCCACCGAGATGATCTTCACGTCCCGGCCCGGCTGGATGCCCGACGCCTCGAGCGCGTCGACCGCGCCGAGCGCCATGTCGTCGTTGTGGGAATAGATCACGTCGATGTCCCACGCGTGCTCCCGCAGATACTGCCCGACGACGAGACGTCCCCCCTCCCGGGTGAAGTCGCCGCCCGCGGAATAGACGATCGAATAGTCGGGATGCTCGGCCAACAGCATCTCAAAGCCCCGCTTGCGCTCGATGGTCGGGGTGGCCCCGACCGTCCCCTGGATTTCAAGGATGCGCACCGGGTGCTTGTCCGCGGGCACGTTCGCCGCCGTCCAGCGCATGGCGCGGCGGCCCTCCTCGATGAAGTCCGCGCCGATGAAGGTCATGAAGAGGTCGTCCTCCGCCACGGAGATCTTCCGGTCGGAAAGCAGCACGGGGATGCCCGCGTCGCGCGCCTCCATGAGCACCTCGTCCCAGCCGCTGTCGACGATGGGGGAGATGACGATCACGTCCATCCTCTGCCGGATAAACTCCCGCACCGCCTCGAGCTGGGCCTGCTGGTCGTTGTCCGCGTCAATGGCGGTCAGATCGATGCCGAACTCCCGCGCCGCGTCCCGGATCGACTGGTTGTTCGCCAGCCGCCAGCCGCTCTCGGTGCCCACCTGCGCGTAGCCCACACGGATCGTCCGGTCGACCGGACGGGTCGCGCGGTCGAGCTGGCGCTCGTAGCTGTCCACGTTTTCCCGCGTGATCGCGTGGCTGCGCAGGATGACCTGCTTGGGCACGCCGCTCACCTTCCCGAGGATGTCGAGTGAAAACTGGATCGCCTCCCTGCCGCCGGTCGGGCAGGTGATCGTCTCGTCGATCCTGCCGCCGCGGATGAGCTCCAGCCCGCCGTCCTGCCCGGTGAAGCCGTCGATGCCGACGATCTTCACGTCGTCGCAGCCGAGCCGGTGGGCGGCCTTATAGGCGCCGAGCGCCATATAGTCGTTGTGCGCGAAGATCACGTCGAACTCCCGGAGCCGCTCGCCGTAGGCGCTCACCAGGTCCTCCGCCGCGTCGCGCGACTCGTTTTCCACCGTGACCGACTCGATCTCAATGAGCGGGAAAAGGGAGGTGACCGAGCGGAATCCGCCGCTGCGCTCGGCGCTCGCCTGCGAATGGGGCCCGCCCTTGAGCTCGAGCACCTTCGCCGCCGAGCCCCGCACGAGCCGGACGGCGGCCTCCCCCGCCTGCTTGCCGATCAGGTCGTTGTCCAGCCCGATGAAGAGGGAGTAGTCGTAGCCCTCCACCACCCGGTCGAGCACAATGACGGGGATCTTCTGGTAGACCTCGCTGACCACCGGCGTGATCCGCTCGACGTCGTGGGGCGAGACGATCAGCAGGTCGATGCCGTAGCCTAGCAGGCGCTGGATGTCCTCGACTTGCTTTTCGCCGTCGGCGGTCGCGTCGGTTATGACCAGCCGGATCTCCGGATGCCTGGCCGCCTCCTCCTGCAGTTCGCGGATCAGTACCAGCCGCCACGGCTCGCGCATGTTGGCCTGCGAGACGCCGATCACATACTTGATCCGCCCCTTTTCGGCGCCGCTCCGGCAGCCCGCGGGCAGCAGGAGCAGGACGGCGCAGAGCAGCGCCGCCGTCAGCCGCCGGAATCCCCTTCTCATATGGCCGTCCCCTCCTTTTCCGTCACCGCGCGGCGCCGCCCCTCCGGTACTCCATCGGGGAGACGCCGAGCACCTTTTTGAAGGCGCTGCTGAAATAGTGCTGGCTCGAATAGCCCACCCGCTCCGCGATCTCGTACATCTTGAGCTCCCCGTCGGCGAGCAGCTCGACCGCCCGCCGGATGCGCACCCGCGAGAGGTAGTCGACGAAGGTGACTCCCGTCTCGTGGCGGAAGAGGCGGCTCAGGTGCTGGGGGGAGAGGTGCAGGCGGTCCGCCGCTCCCTGGAGCGAGAGGCCGGGGTCGGCGTAGCGCTCCTCGATGTAACGCCGCGCCTCCAGCACCGACTGTGGGCATTTTTCCCGCTGCTCGAGCAGCTCCATCGCGTCGTCGTACGCCTCGGGCAGACCTGCCAGACGGTCGCCCGGGGCCTGCGACAGCACCGCCTGCGCGGGCAGGTGCTCCTCCAGCAGCTCCCGCAGTTCCCGCGCGGTGGCGCTCCAGCGCACGGCGGGCAGGCAGGAGGAGAGGACCACGAGGTCGCCGCTCGCGTTCTTGCAGGAGGTCACCGGGCCGAGCGGCTCGAAGAGCTCCCGCGCGATGTTCTCCGCCGCGTAATAGAGCAGGTTCTCGTCCCACTCCTGCCCCACCATCGTCTTCCCCTCGTTCACCGAGAGGTGCGCGACCGTGACGCCGTAGGGCTCGGGGATGGAGATGCCGAGGTAGCCGAGCTGCTCGGCCACCTCCGGCTCGCTGTACCGCCCCTCAAGCCAGCCGTCGAGGAAGGCGGCGACGAGCGACGAGCGGTTCTTTTCGAGCTGCATGCGCGCCCAGTCGAGGTATTTGACCTGCCTGCGGTTGGTCAGGAGCTGCTGCTTGGCGCGTCCGACCGCGTCGTAGAACGCGTCCTCCATCACCGGCTTGAGCAGGTAGTCGAACACCCCCAGCCGCAGCGCCTGCTGCGCGTAGGAAAAATCGTCGTAGCCGGTGATGACGATGATGACCGCGCCCCGCAGCACCCCCTCGAGCCGCTCGATGAATTCCAGCCCGTTCAAAAAGGGCATGTTGATGTCGACGAGCAGCAGGTCGGGCAGGCGCTCGGCGGCCAGCTCGAGCGCCTGCTCCCCGTCCTCCGCCAGCGCGGCGACTTCAAAGTCCGGATCCCTTGCGAGCAGCCGAGAAAGGCCGCTCCGGATGATCTCCTCGTCATCCGCGATCAATGCCTTATACATGGAAAACCTCCCGGTTGATCAATTCCGCCCGGGCGGGCAGCGAGACCGTCACCGTCGTGCCCTCCCCCGGCGTGCTGTCAAGCGATATCCCGTAGCGGTCCCCGTAGCACAGCCGGATGCGCTCCGCGATGTAGAAGAGCCCGAAGCTCGTCTTCTCCATCTCGTCGAGCGGCTTTTTGAGCTGTTCCTGCAGCGCGGCGAGGCGTTCGGGCGGCATGCCCGCGCCGTCGTCCCGCACGGTGATGCGAAGCCCCTCCTCCGACATCCGCCCCGTGACGGCGATCGTGCCGCCGCCCCGCTTCTGCTTGATCCCGTGGTAGATGGCGTTCTCGACGAGCGGCTGCAAAATCAGCTTGGGCACGAGGCAGCCCGAAAGCTCGGCCGGGACGTCGACCGCGTAATTGAGCTTATCCTTGTAGCGGATCTTCTGGATATAGAGGTAGTTGGAGACGTGGGTGATCTCCTCCTGCACGCTGATGAAGTCCTTGCCGTGGGAGAGGCCGATGCGGAACATGCTGGTGAGCGCGTCGACCAGCTTCACGATGTCGTCGGCGCCGTAGTCGCGCGCCATCCAGCTGATCGTGTCGAGGGTGTTGTAGAGGAAGTGGGGCTTGATCTGCTCCTGCAGGCTCTTGAGCTCGGCGTCCCGCTTGCTCTGCTGCTCCTCGTACACCCGGTGGATCAGGTGGTCGATGCGGTGGATCATATGGTTGAAGCTGTGGCCGAGGTCGCCGATCTCGTCGCTGTAGAGGCTGTTGAACCGCACGGACAGGTCGCCCGACTCCGCCTGCTTCATGAGCTTCTGGAGCTTGGAGATCGGCTTGGTGACCGAGTTGGCGAGCTGGAGCGATACGAAGAGCACCAGCGCGCCCGTCCCGACAATGCAGAGGATGAGCACATAGACGATCGTATTGATGCCGCCCATGACCTCGTCGAGGGAAAAGACGCCCACCGTCTTCCAGCCGGTAAAGCCGCTCTGCTCGTAGCGGATCTGGTAGCGCCCGCCCGCGATCTGCGCGGTCACCGGGACGCCCGCGTCCCCGTCGAGCCAAGCGGGGTCGACGCGGTAGACGATCTCGTTGATGGGGGTGAAGACCATGTTGTCGTCGGAGTCGACGACAAAGACGAACCCCTTCTCCCCGATCGTCACGTTCTTGATCGAGTCGGTGATGATCTCGTGGCTCACGTCGAAGAGGATGACCCCGCGCACCTCGCCCGTCCGGCGGTCCTTGACCGCCTTGGCCAGCGAAAAGACGTTGTCCGCGCTGTAGTCCTGCTTGGTGACGATGTTTCGCCCCGTCGTGCTGCCCACCAGCACCACCCGGTCGGGCTCGGTCGTCGCCAGCCGGTACCAGTTCTCGCTCGTGAAGGGGTCGCGGGAAATGCGGCTCATCCCCGTGCTCACGCTGTCGTCCTGCTCGGTGGCGATCAGGATGCCCGCGATCTCGGGGTGGGAGCGCGCGATGTCGCTGAGGGTGCTCGAGACGGGCGTCTGCATCCGTTCCCACGCCGCCGCGTCCTCGAGCATCCCGCTGCGCTGGAGCATGCAGGTCAGGTAGTCGGCCATCTTGTCGATCGTGCTGATGTACATGTCGATCGAGTTGCTCACCTGCCCGGTGATCTGCGCGGTGTGGGCCATCGTCGTCTGCCGCGCCTGCGACAGGAAGACCCCCGCGCTCACCGCGGCGAAGATGACCAGGGGGATAAGCGCCATAAAGACGTAGGTGATCGCCATCTTGTTGCGGAACCGGTTGTTCTGGAAGAGCTCCCAAAGCCGCCTCATCGCGCGTCCCCCTTTCCCGTTTTTCCGGACTTTTCCATTATAGCGGAAAAACCGCTTTCGCGGCAGGTTCAATATAACCAAGATTGTCCGGCCGCTTTTGTCAAAGCGGCCGGACCGGCAGTCACGCGAAGACCGCGTTAACCCTTATTCTTAAGCTTTTCCGCGCGGATGGCGATGATCCGCTGGATGACGATGAAGACGCAGAGCAGCGCCGCGATCGTGACCTTGGTCCACCAGGTGTTGAGGTTCTGGTAGGTGACGATCGTCTGGATGACGCCCTGGATGAGCACGCCGAACATCGTGCCGATCACGGTGCCGACGCCGCCGGTGAGCAGCGTGCCGCCGATGACCGCCGAGGAAATCGCGTCGAGCTCGAGGCCCATGTTCTGGAGCGAATAGCCCGCCAGCGTGTAGAAGCTGAATACCACGCCGGCCAGCGCCGCGCAGAAGCCGCTGATCGCGTAGACGGAGATCTTGATGCGCGCCACCGGAAGCCCCATGAGCACCGCCGACTGCTCGCCGCCGCCCACCGCGTAGACCCCGCGGCCGAACTTGGTGTATTTGAGCACGTAGTAGGCGAGCGCCACGACCGCCAGCGCGATGAACACGTAGTAATAGAGCTTCGCCTTGCCGAAGGCGACCTTGCCCAGCGCCATGCTCTTGTAGAAGCTGTCGGAGATGGGGATCGACTCGGTGCTGATCACCGCGCACAGCCCGCGCATGAAGAACTGCCCCGCGAGGGTGACGATGAAGGGCTGGAGATCGTAGCTGTGGATGAGGAAGCCCATCAGCGCGCCGATGCCCAGCCCGATGAGCAGCACCAGCGGGATGACCACGAAGGCGGGCACTCCCAGCCGTAGCAAAAAGGCGGAGAAGACGCAGGTGAACGCCAACGTCGAAGCGACCGAGATGTCGATGCCGCCGGTCAGCAGCACGAAGGTGATGCCGACCGAGACGATGATGAGGTAGGCGTTGTCGTTAAAGAGGTTCAAGAAGGTGGAGAGGGAGAGGAAGCGGTCGTATTTGGCCGACCCCGCCGCGAACAGCCCCACGAAGAGGATGACGGTGATGAAGAGGGAGACGTTTTTGATCCCGCCCCTGCGCCTTGTTTTTTCCAGTGTGCTCACGCCGCGCTCACCGCCTTCCGGGAGGTCAGCCTGGCCGCGACGGCGGCCTTGAACTTCTTCGACTGCGCCAGGCAGATCGCGACGACGATGAGGGCCTTGACCACCTGCGTGACCTCGGGGGCGACGCCCATCGCGTAGACCGAGGTGGTGATCGACTGGATGATCAGCGCGCCGACGATCGAGGCGGGGATCGAGAACCGCCCGCCCGCGAGGGAGGTGCCGCCGATCGCAACCGCGAGGATCGCGTCCATCTCGATCATCAGGCCGGCGTTGTTGCAGTCGGCGCCCTTGATGCCCGCCGACTCGATGAGTCCCGCGATGGCCGCCATCGCGCCGCAGAAGGTATAGACGACCAGCTTCACCCGGTCGACGTTGATGCCCGCGAACCGGCTCGACACCGGGTTGCAGCCGGTCGACTCGACGAAGAGCCCGAACGCGGTCTTCTTGGTGAAGAGCATGATGAGCAGCACGAAGAACCCGACGATGAAGAGGGGGAAGGGCAGCCCGAGGATGTAGCCGCCGTTGATGAAGTAGTAGGCGTCCGAATTGACGGTGACGATCTTGCCGTCGGTGATGAGCTGCGCGATGCCGCGCCCCGCCACCATAAGGATCATCGTGGCGACGATCGGCTGGATCTTGATCTTGGAGACGAGCAGCCCGTTCCACGCGCCGCAGAGGACGCCCGCGAGCACCGCGATGAGCACCGCGGCCGTGACGCTGCCTCCAAGCGACGACAGGATGCGCCCGTCGACGACCGAGCAGGCGATCGCGCCCGAAATCGCCATGACCGACCCGACCGAGATGTCGGTGCCGCCGGTGGCGAGCACCATCGTCATGCCGGTCGCGAGCAGCATGAGCTTGGAGCCGTTGCGCAGGATGTCGATGAGCCTGCCGTAGAGGTGGCCGTCGACGATCCTCATCTGGAAGAAGGCGCCGCCCGACACGACGCCGTTGACGAGCAGGATGGCGAGCAGCACCATCAGCGGCCAGAAGGACTGGCACTTCGTGAGCTTTTTAAGCCGGCTGTTCATTCTGCGCACCTCCCGCGATCAGATTCATGATGGCCGCCTCGGAGATCTCCTCACCGGAGAGCTCGGCGACCTTCACCTTGTCCCGCAGCACCGCCATGCGGTTGCAGCAGCGCAGCATCTCGTCGATTTCGGACGAGATGAAGATGAGCGCCATGCCCTCCTCGGCCAGCTGGATGACGATCTTCTGGATCTCCGCCTTGGTGCCGATGTCGATGCCGCGCGTCGGCTCGTCGAGCATCAGCAGGTCGGGGTTGGTGGCAAGCCACCGGGCGAGGATGACCTTCTGCTGGTTGCCGCCCGACAGGTTGCGGATCAGCTGGTCCTGCGAGGGGGTTTTGATCGCGAGCTTTTCGATGTACTCGTCCGCGATCTTCTCCGCCTCCGCGCGGGAGATCGCCCGCAGCATCCCCCGCTTGGTCTGGAGGGCGAGGACGATGTTTTCGCGGATGGTCAAATCCCCCACGATGCCCTCCGTCTTGCGGTTCTCGGGGCAGAAGGCGAACCCGCTGCGGATCGCCGCGAGGGTGCCGCGCACCTCCGTCTTCCTGCCCCGCACGTCGACCTCCCCCCGCTCCATCCGGTCGACGCCGAAGATGAGCCGGGCGGTCTCGCTGCGCCCCGAGCCGAGCAGCCCGGAGAGGCCGAGCACCTCGCCCCGGCGGATCTCGAGGTTCACGTCCGGGATCGAGGCGGAGCCCGCCCCGCGCAGCTCCACGAGCACCTCGCCCATCCGCTCCTCGCCGCCCTTCACGGCGGCGCTGCCCTCGAGCTCGGCGTACTCCTTGCCGATCATCTTGCCGACCAGCTGGACCCGCGGCAGCTCGGCGGTCGCGTAGGTGCCGACATATTCGCCGTTGCGCAGCACGGTGATCGTGTCGGTGACCTCGTAGACCTGGTCGAGGAAGTGGGTGACGAAGATGATGCCCATGCCCTGGCTTTTGAGCATCCGCATGATCTCGAAGAGCTTTTGCACCTCGACCGCCGTGAGGCTCGAGGTCGGCTCGTCGAGGATGAGCACCCGGGCCGAAATGTCGACGGCGCGCGCGATGGCGACCATCTGCTGCACCGCGACCGAATAGGCGTCGAGGTTCTGGGTGACGTCGATATTCAGATTGAACCGGCCGAGCAGCTCCGCCGCCTTCCGGTTGATGGTTTTCCAGTCGATGCGCCCCGCCCTGCGGGGCTCGCGGCCGATATAGATGTTCTCCGCCACCGACAGGTTGGGGCAGAGATTGACCTCCTGATACACCGTGCTGATGCCGGTCTCCTGCGCCTCCTGCGGGGTCCGGGGGAAGATCTCCTTCCCCTCCAGCCAGACGGTCCCGCTGTCGCGCTGTTCCACGCCGGTCAGCACCTTGATCAGCGTGGATTTGCCCGCGCCGTTTTCGCCGAGCAGCGCGTGAATCTCCCCCGCGCGCAGGGAAAACTCCACGTCGTCCAGCGCCACGACCGCCGGGAACCGCTTGGAGATGTGCTCCATGCGCAGAAGCAGCTTTTCCGCATCCATCGCCGTATCCTCCTCTCGCTATTCCTGCATGACTGTCGAAATCCGCT
The DNA here is from genome assembly GCF_024461615.1 of Anaerotruncus sp. DFI.9.16. Taxonomy (NCBI): domain Bacteria; kingdom Bacillati; phylum Bacillota; class Clostridia; order Eubacteriales; family Oscillospiraceae; genus Anaerotruncus; species Anaerotruncus sp. DFI.9.16. The sequence goes on along the minus strand of NZ_JANFZX010000057.1, from coordinate 6,919 downwards.
CCGACCCAGCGCCGGAGCGGATTTCAACGTTTCTATTCGTGTTGGGAAGAAAGAATGAAAAGACTCGGATCAGTAGACGCGGTTCGGCAGGTCCTCGGCCGCGGTTTCGGCACGGTAGACGCCCTCTTCGGATTTGATCCACTTCTCAACCGTCTCGCCGGCCTTGAGCTTGGCGCAGGTCTCGAAGAACTGGGGTCCGAGCAGCGGGTTGCACTCGACGGTGACGTTCGCCTCGCCGGCGGCCATCGCCTCAAAGATGCCCTTGACGCCGTCGCAGGAGACGGTCTTGATGTCGACGCCCGGCTTGAGTCCGGCTTCCTTGATCGCTTCGATCGCGCCGAGCATCATGTCGTCGTTGTGGGCGAAAACGCCCTGGATCTCGCTGCCGTAGGTCTTCAGGAAGGACTCCATAACCTCTTTGCCCTTCGCACGGGTAAAGTCGCCGGTCTGGGAGGCGAGGATCTCAATGTCGGGATATTTGGCCGCGATCTGGTCGTCGAAGCCCTTCTTGCGGTCGTTAGCCGCGGAGGCGCCCACAGTGCCCTCAAGCTCGACGATCTTGCCCTTGTTGTCGAGCAGGCGCGCCATCTCGTCGGCGCCGTCGTTGCCCTCCTTGATGAAGTCGGAGCCGATGAAGGTCGCGTAGAGGTCCTCGGGAACGTCAGCCTTGCGGTCGACGAGCACGATCGGGATGCCGGCCTCCTTGGCCTCGGTGAAGACCGCGTCCCAGCCGGTTTCCACGACGGGGGCGAGCCCGATGACGTCGACGCCCATGTCGATGAACGATTTGATCGCCTTGATCTGGTTTTCCTGTTTCTGCTGCGCGTCCGCGAACTTGAGGTCGATCGTGTCGATGTTCTGGCCCGCGTAGAACTGGATGGACTGGGTCTCGGCGTCACGCCAGCCGGACTCCTGTCCGATCTGCGCGAATCCGACGACGAGCTTGTCGTTGGCGGGCTTGGCGGCGGGCTCGGCGGGAGCCGGGGCCGCGTCGGCGGAGGCGGGCGTATCGGCCGGGGCCGGAGCCGCCGCGGGCTCGCTGCCGCACCCCGCGAACATCATGGACGCCATGCACACTGCCAGGACGATTGCCAGGATTCTCTTTTTCATTTTTCTTTTCTCCTTCTCGCAGATTCGGGTGTTTCTCCCTTTCGGTGTTTTTATCCTACCACCCGCCCGCTGGAAAGTCTTTACAATCAAAAAGCCAAAATATGCGATTTTTTAGCAGGCGCCGGTTTCCCTCAGCCCGTCCGGGCGCGTCAAAAAAGCCTCCCGGCCCCCGCTGTGCGGGGGCCGGGAGGCTGTGTCGCGGGATCAGGAGAGCGCGTCGAGCTCCGCGAGCCAGAGGGCGGCAGCCGCGTCGCTCGGCATCCGCCAGTCGCTGCGCGGCGAGAGGGAGACCGAACCGATCTTCGGCCCGTCGGGCAGGCAGGAGCGTTTGAACTGCTGCGCGAAAAACCTGCGGCAGAAGGTCCGCAGCCAGTGGAGGATCGTTTCGCGCCCGTATTGGCCGTCGAAGGCGCGCAGGGCGAGGCGCAGGATCTTGCGGGGGGAAAATCCCCAGCGCACGAGGTAGTAGAGGAAAAAGTCGTGCAGCTCGTAGGGCCCCACGAGATCCTCCGTCTTCTGCCCGATCTCCCCCTCGGCGGGCGGGAGCAGCTCGGGACTCACCGGGGTGTCGAGGATGTCGCGCAGCACTTTTGTGAGGACCGGATCGCCGGCGCGGTCCGCCTCGTATGCCACGAGCTCCCGCACCAGCGTCTTGGGCACCGACGCGTTGACTCCGTACATCGACATGTGGTCGCCGTTGTAGGTGGCCCAGCCGAGCGCCAGCTCGGAGAGGTCCCCCGTGCCGACCACCAGCCCGCCCGTGCGGTTGGCAATGTCCATCAGCACCTGGGTGCGCTCGCGCGCCTGCGCGTTTTCATAGGTCACGTCGCGCAGGCCGGGGTCCTGACCGATGTCGCGGAAGTGCACGCCGACCGCGTCCGCGATATCCACGCAGGAGAAGCTCACGCCGAGCCGTTCGCAGAGGAGTTCCGCGTTGCCCTTCGTGCGAGCGGTCGTGCCGAAGCCGGGCATTGTCACCGCCTGCACGCTGGCGCGCGGACGGCCGAGCAGATCGGCCGCGCGCACCGCCGCGAGCAGGGCGAGCGCCGAATCGAGCCCGCCCGAGATGCCCACGACGGCGGTCTTCGCGCCCGAGTGGGCGAGCCGCCGTGCAAGCCCGCGCGACTGGATCTGCAGGACCTGCTCGCAGCAGCCGTCCCGTTCCTCCGGCGAAGGCAGGAAGGGATACCGCGGCACCGTCCGGGTGAGCGGCGTCTCGCATGGGGAGAGGGAGAAGGTGCTGCTCAGGTAGCCCTCGCGGACGGCGGCCGGGAAGGTGGTCAGCCGCCTGCGCTCGGCGGTGATCCGGCCGATGTCCAGGTCGGTGACGGCGAACCCGCCGGTAAAGGGCGGCTTCTCCGCGAGCAGCGCGCCGTCCTCCGCGATGAGCCCGTGCCCCGAAAAGACCATGTCGGTGGTCGACTCCCCCTCGCCCGCGTTGGCATAGAGGTAGCCGCAGACGAGCCTCGCCGACTGGTTCTTCACCAGCTCCCGGCGGTAGGCGGCCTTGCCGACCGTCTCGTCCCCCGCCGAAAGGTTCACAAGCACCGTCGCGCCCGCCTGCGCGAGCGTGATCGACGGCGGGCAGGGCGCCCACAGGTCCTCGCACACCTCGACGCCGAGCACCAGTCCGGGCAGCTCCTCGCAGTGGAAGAGCTGCTTCGCGCCGAAGGGGATCACGTCCTCCCCAAAGACGCCCGTCAGATAGCCGTTCTCCTCCGGCGCGGGGGCGAACCACCGTTTTTCATAATATTCGCCGTAGTTGGGCAGATGGGTCTTGGGCACCAGCCCGAGCACCTCCCCGCGGCAGAGGACCGCCGCGCAGTTGTAGAGCTTTCCGTGCCACATGACCGGCAGCCCCACCGCCAGGAGCATGTCTAGGTCCTCCGTCTCCCGGCGCACCGTCTCGAGGGCGGCATACGCCCCCTCGATCAGCGTGTCCTGCAGGAAGAGGTCGCCGCAGGTGTACCCCGTCAGGCAGAGCTCGGGCAGCGCCAAAATCCGCACGCCCTCCATCGCGGCGCGCCTGGCCGCCGCAGCGGCCGACGCCGCGTTGTAGGCGCAGTCCGCCACCCGGATTTCCGGCGTGCCCACCGCCGCCTTGATCAGTCCATCCTTCATTGGAGGTCATCCCTTCCCGCTTTCTTTCCGGCTTCCCCAACCGGGCAAGCCCCGGCGAAACTCCTTTGACGCCGCCGGTCCGGCCGTTCCTCCGGTGCCCGGGCACCGGTCGCGGTCCGTCTGACTACAATTATACCCGTCCAAATTGGGCTTGTCTACCAAAGAAATCCGTAAAACGTTGCACCTTGCGGCGGAATGATGGTATACTAAGGATAAATTGACCGGAAAGGGCGGAACCTATACATGCCGAAGCTGCTTTGGAAGCCGGGGACGCTGCTCGCGCCCGTGCCGCCCGCGCTCGTCTCCTGCGGAACGCTCGAAAAGCCGAACCTTTTGACCGTCGCGTGGACGGGCATCGTGAATACGAATCCCGCCATGACCTATGTCTCGGTGCGCCCCGAACGGTATTCCCACGGGCTGATCTCCGAGACGGGGGAGTTCGTCGTCAACCTCACCACCGCCGCGCTCGTGCGCGCCACCGATTTCTGCGGCGTGCGTTCCGGCCGCGACCTTGACAAGTTCTCCGCCTGCGGCCTTACTCCCGAGGCCTCCGGTAAGGTGTCGGCCCCCTCGGTCGCCGAGTGTCCCCTCTCGCTCGAATGTGTCGTGCGGCAGGTGCTGCCGCTCGGCTCCCACGACATGTTTCTCGCCGAGATCGTCGCCGTCGGCGTCGACCCCTCCCTCGTCGACCGCGCCGGCAAGCTGCACCTGGGCTCCGCGGGGCTTGCCGCCTACGCCCACGGGGAATACTTCGCGCTGGGGAAAAGCCTCGGCACCTTCGGCTTCTCGGTGCGCAAAAAGCCCGCCGCCAAGCGCCGCGCCCCGGGCAAAAAATCCGCCCGCCGCCGCGCTCCGCGCGGGGAAACCACTTGACTTGTCCCCATAAATATGGTATTATGATTGGCGTTACGTACGGAGAGATGTCCGAGCGGTTTAAGGAGCCGGTCTTGAAAACCGGTGACTCGAAAGAGCCGTGGGTTCGAATCCCACTCTCTCCGCCAACATCCCCTCCACAACTAAATATCCTGGACGCGCCACCCATTTGGAGATGTACCCAAGTCGGTGAAGGGGCTCCCCTGCTAAGGGAGTAGGTCTGGAAACGGGCGCGAGAGTTCGAATCTCTCCATCTCCGCCAAAACCCGCATGATAAGCCAGTTTGATGGCTGTCATGCGGGTTTTTTGTTTCCATATATTCTTTCTGAGCCCGAGTATTTACGGCGTACGGTTCATTGAACTGATCGCAGGCTCCGCCATTCGGCCTTTACCTGTCCCGTTTCCGGACGGTGGGGTACCGCTCCGCGATCTCTTGGCGGCGGGCGCAGCTCTCCAGATGGTCGTTGATCACGCCGCAAGCCTGCAGGTGCGAATAGACTGTGACCGGTCCGAGATAACGAAAGCCGCGCCCCTTAAGCTCCCTGCTGATCCGGTCGGACAGCTCGTTTTTCGCGGGGATCCTGCCCTTTTGATGGCCGGCGTAGAGGATGCTCTTCCCGTCGGTGAAGTTCCAGAGGAACCGGCTGAACGATCCGAATTCCGCGCGGATCTCCTGAAAGTGCCCGGCGTTTTGGATGACCGCCTCCACCTTGCGGCAGGAACGGATCATCCCGTCGCACGCCAGAATCCGTTCAACGTCCGCCTCCCCGTAGGCAGCGATTTTGTCATAGTCGAACCCGTCGAAGCACGCCCGAAAAATTTCCCGCTTTTGGAGCATCATGTTCCAGTTGAGCCCGCACTGCATCACCTCCATCATGAGGAATTCAAACTGTCCCCGGTCGTCGTGCAGCGGGACGCCCCATTCCTCGTCGTGATACCGGGTCATCTTTTCGTTGCAAAGGCACCATTCACAGCGTTCCATCCCATTTCCCCGTTTCCATCTGATTTTTTCGCGGCGCGCCGGCCGCCGTCATCCCTTCCCGGGGCGTCTCCCGCGCCCCAGCGTGACCGGAAGCGACTCCAGCGCCGCAAGCACCCGCCGCGCCTCCGTATCGGCTTCCTCGGCGGGGATCCCGTTCTGTTCCATCGCCTCCCGCGCGGCCGCGGCATAATCCCGCTTATGGCGCGCGTTCAGCTCATGCCAGCGGATTCCGGCGAACCGCCCGGCAAGCGTCCGGTCCAGTGGCAGGTGCCCCTGAAGCAGCAGCACCGCAAGCACCGGATAGCCCGCGTACCCCTGCCAGTAGGTGGCGTTGTCCGTGGAGGCGTAGGCGTCCCCCGTCCAAGTCACACGGTACTCCCCGCCTCCGTCCGACGAGCGCACCGCGGCCTCGTGTTCCCCCATCGACACGCGGTCGTCGGCGATGGCGCTGTATGCCTCGTAAATCTTCTCCAGCGGGGGCCGCTTTTTCATATAAACCCTCTCTCCTCCGGTGCTTCCGGTTTCCGGCCGGATCACGTGCGTTTCCGTTTCATAAGCTCATTTTACCCCAGAAGCGGGGGAAACTCAACCGCGTCAATCAGGAAAAGAGGGCCGACCGGCGCTCATTTCCTCATCCGCGGGCCTTGAGAAATCGATTATTTTTTCGCATCTTTCCGCTTGACATCGGCGGCGTTTGGCATTACGCTGTTACGGTACGGAACGAACCGGCAAAACGGAGGCAACCATATGGCAATGCAACTGAACAAGCAGCTGCCGCTGCCCGCGGATCTCAAGGCGGAATACCCGCTCTCCCGGGAGATCACCGGGGTCAAGGCGCGGCGCGACGCGGAAATCCGCGATATCTTCACCGGGCGTTCGGACAAGTTCGTCGTCATCGTCGGGCCCTGCTCGGCCGACAACGAGGACGCGGTCTGCGACTATGTGTCGCGGCTGGCTTCCCTCAACGACAGGCTTTCCGACCGTCTCATGCTCATCCCCCGCATTTACACGAACAAGCCCCGCACCACCGGAGAGGGCTACAAGGGCATGCTCCACCAGCCCGAGCCGGACAAGGCGCCCGACCTGCTGGCGGGCATCATCGCCATCCGGCGGATGCACACCCGGGCGATCATGGAAAGCGGGCTCACCTCCGCCGACGAGATGCTCTATCCGGAAAACCGCAGCTACCTCGACGATCTGCTCTCCTACGAGGCGGTCGGCGCGCGTTCGGTGGAAAACCAGCAGCACCGTCTGACCGCGAGCGGGATGGACATCCCCGTGGGGATGAAGAACCCGACGAGCGGCGATTTCGTTGTGACGCTCAATTCGGTTTTCGCCGCGCAGCATCCCCACAACTTCATCTACCGCGGCTGCGACGTCACCACCGGCGGCAACGACCTCGCGCATGTCATCCTGCGCGGCGGCGTGGACAAATACGGCACCACGATCCCCAACTACCACTACGAGGACCTTGTGCGCCTCATGGAGATGTACGGCGAGCGCAGCCTCCAAAATCCCGCCGTGATCGTGGACGTCAACCACTCCAATTCGAACAAGCAGTATAAGGAGCAGATCCGCATCGTCAGCGAGGTGCTCCACAGCCGCAACTACAATCCCGACCTCAAAAAGCTCGTCAAGGGCGTGATGATCGAAAGCTACCTCGAGGAGGGCTGCCAGAAGATCGGCGGGACGCACATCTACGGCAAGTCGATCACCGACCCCTGCCTCGGCTGGGCCGACACTGAAAAGCTCCTCTATAAAATCGCCGAAAACTGCTGAAACGGGGGGGGGGGGGGGGGGGGGGGGGGGGGGGGGGGGGGGGGGGGGGGGGGG
>NZ_JANFZX010000056.1:0-18519 GCF_024461615.1 Anaerotruncus sp. DFI.9.16 | reverse complement strand
CCCCCCCCCCCCCCCCCCCCCCCCCCCCCCGGAGGGGAGAGCCGCTCTGTCAGAACTCGCCTTCCGCGATGTTGTCCTTGTTGTAGGTCAGCCAGCCCTGCCCGGCCAGCACCTTGGGGTTGCCGTCGATGGGCTTCATCTCGGTCCAGCCCTCCACGCCGAGGTCCACGCCGGCGTTCACATCGATCTCTTCGCCGCGCAGGATCTTTGTGGCAAGCTGGAGCATGGAGTAGCAGGCGGCCGCGGGGTCCCACACGCAGATGGAATCAACCGTGCCGTTCTCCACGAGGGTCCTCAGGTCGCTGGGCATCCCGGTGCCGACGACCTTGACCTTCCCGGCCAGTCCCATCTCTTCCAGCGCGCGGCCCACGCCAACCGGCTCCAGGGAGCTGGAGGTGAGGATGCCTTTCACGTCGGGATTGGCGGTGAGCAGTTCCTTGGTGCGCTCGTAGGCGCCGTCGCTCGAGTCGCCCGACTCCATGGAGGGGTTCGTGTCATTGAGGAGCTGCATGTTGGGATAGGCTTCCTTCTGGCGGGCCACCTCGGCCGAGGTCCAGGTCATGTGGGAAACCTTCGTCAGGTTGCCGACCATGGTGGCGTAGGTGCCCTCCTCGCCCATGGATTCCGCGAGCAGGTCCATCATCATGGCGCCGTAGTCCTCATTGGAGAAGGCTTCCAGGTCGAACAGAACGTTCTGCGCCGTGGACGCCTCGTGGGAGATGACGACGATCCCCTTGTCGAGGGCGGTCTTGAGGATGGGCTCCATGGCGGCGGGGTCGATCATGCAGATGCAGATGGCGTCGACGTCCTGCGCGATGAGGTCCTCAACGACCTGGATCTGCGCCGCGACCTCGCTCTCGGAGGGGCTGGCCTCATAGGCGTTCAGTCCGGTCTCCGAAGCGAACCGCTTGGTGCCCTCGTTGCCGCGCACCCACCAGGGCGCGGCGCCCCACTGGGGAACGACGGCGAGCTTCCACTCGGATTCGGGCTTGTCGCTCTTGAAATCCGCCAGGACGTACCCGCCTTCGGCCGGCGCGGCGGAATCCGCGTCCGTGCCGGTCCCGGCGTCCGCCGCGCCGCTGGCGGCGGGCTGCTGCGGTTCCGCCGGGGCGGCGGTTTCCGCGGGGGCTCCGCAGGCGGTGAGCAGCATCGCGGCCGCCATTACGGCCGCCAGAAGTTTGCAAAGGTTCCTTTTCATTTCATATCCTCCTTTTTAATTGGATAAAAGGTTTTGGGGCCTTTTACGACATTGTTTATTCGAGGTTCGCGTGCCGGCGGGCCATCTCGTCCGGGGAGACGCCCAGCTCCTCCATGAGCAGGCTTACGAGGGCGTCGGTGCAGATCAGCAGGCTGATTTCCGCCACGGAACCCATGACGAGCACGCTATTTTCCTCCGGACGCGCGTCGGATGGAAGCACGAGCGAGCCGTCTGGGCGCTTGCCCGGCGTTCCGGAGGGGATCACGACCAGAGCGTCCGCCATCCTTCCCAGTGTGGAGCCTGGCTTGCCCGTCAGCGCCAGCAGTTCCATGCCGAGGGCTTTGGCGCTGGCGGCGCAGTATTTGAGGCTCCCCGTCTCCCCGGAGCCGGAGCCGACGACCAGCAGATCGCCCGCCCGGGCGGCCGGGGTGCAGGTGTCGCCCACGAAGCAGGCGGAAAGCCCCATGTGCATCAGCCGCATGGTAAAGGCGCGCATCATGTAGCCCGACCGGCCGCACCCCGCAAGATAGACGCGGGGGGCGCGCCGAATCATGGCAACGGCGTTTTGCAGCTGCTCCGGATCGATCCCGCGGAGGGCGCGGAGCACCTCGTTGACCGCGGCGTCGAAGAGGCCGTGGCTCATATGCCGCTCCCAGCCGCGAGATCCCTGAGGCGCAGCGCGGTGGCCCGCGGGTCCGCGGATTTTGCGATGGCGCTTCCGACCACGACGATCCCGGGCGCATAGGCCTGCAGCTTATGGGCGGTCCGCTCGTTGACGCCGCCCGCGATGACAAGACGTTCCGGTTCGATCGCCGTCAGGGCGCGCTTTGCCAGTGCGAGCGTCGCGTCGATGTCGAGCAGGTCGGTGGCGTTGTGGATGCAGATGTAGTCCGCCCCCCAGGCGGCGTACCGCCCGCAGGCCTCCTCGATGGGCTCGACGCACATGGTGTCGATAAAGCTCTTTTTGCCGCGGCCGCGCGCACAGTCGATGACGCCGCGGATGGTGGACTCATTGGTGGTGCCCATCACGGTGACGATATCCGCGCCCGCGTCGAAAGCCAGGGCGGCCTCCAGTTCCCCGGCGTCGATAATCTTCGCGTCCGCGAGGAGCGTGAGCGCGGGGAACGCGGCGCGCACCCGGCGCACGGCGTCCAGCCCGAATTTCAAAAGCATGGGGGTCCCGACTTCCGCGATATCCACCGCGTCCCCCAGCATCCGCAGCGTGTCGACGGCGGCCTCGACGCCGCAGAGGTCCATTGCGTATTGGAGTTTCAAGGTAACGATCCCGCCTTTCCGTGTATTATCGCGTTTTTTGCAAATCGTTAAGAATGTTATCGGTTTGTCTTCATGATAGTCGTGAAGTTTAAGAACTGTCAACAGATTTTAGCGACTTTCAGGCAAATAAACAAAAATATTTTAATGTTTACACAACAATCGACAAAAATATTACCATTTCAACTGCGAAATAGCCTGAAAAAGCTGATTATAACTTGTTTTTCTCAAAATCGACAAAAAATCGATAACTTTTTTATCGATTTTGAAAGTTGACAACCTTCCGATCGGGAGATATGATGAAAACATGAGGCAGGGAACCATTGGCTGCCTCGTTTCGCACAACCGCTCCTGACACTATGAGAAGAACAGGAAGTGGCCGACGATGTATCCGAATTTCACCCCCACCAAACTGGAACTGCGGGACTATGCCTTTTCCAAAAAAGGCATCCGCCAGAACAAGATCCTTTTTCTCCTGATGCAGAAAAAATCCATGAGCAATCAGGAGCTGTGCAGGGAGCTTGGGTGCAGCGAAGCAACCATACGCAACGACCTGCGGGAGCTGGATCAGATGAAGCTGATCCAACGGACCTTCGGGGGCGCTTCGGCGCTGGACGACACCTATGGCGGCGTAACGATTTCCGATCATCTGAATTACGCGACAAAAGAAAAATTCGCCATCGCACGGTATGTGGCTGAGAACGTGATCAAGCCCCATCAGTCGATCATCCTGGACGGCGGGTCTACTTGTCTTACCCTCGCGCGGGAGCTCTCCCACTACAAGGAGGAGTTGAGCGTGGTGACCAACTCGCTGCTCAACGCGGACACGCTGGCGCAAAACCCCCACATCAATCTGACCCTGCCCGGCGGGGTCTACAACATGACCTCGGACACCTTCGATTCGGCGGGCACGCTGGCGTACTACCAGAACGTCTACGCGGACTGCTACTGCATGTCCGCGAACGGGCTCGCGGCCAACGGCGTCACGCTGACGATGACGGCGGACGCAAACCGCGCCGTGATCAAGCAGCGGATCATCCAGCAGGCTTCCAGCGTGATCCTGCTCTGCGACCACCACAAGATCAATAAAACCTGTTTTCACAAGGTGTGCGACGTCTCGCAGCTCACGCTCATCGTTACGGATGATAACTGTACCGACGAGGAGCGGGCGAGTTTTGAAAAGCTGGAAACCCCTGTTGTGTTCGCGCCTGTGGGGAAACCTTGAGACGCATGACGGACCCGTTGCTCCACGTCTGAACGAAAGGCGTAAGGCGGTCCCCGCCCGCGCCTCCTGTATCAGAAAGGAGAAACACTATGGGCTACAAGACGACTTATCCGCAGATCATCGCGGAATGCGGGCAGGCGCTCTCGATGATCGACGAGCAGACGACGCAGACGCTGATCGACGCGATCCTGGGCGCCGACAAGGTGTTCTGCGTGGGCGTGGGGCGGGTGTTGCTCTCCCTTCAGGCGATCTGCAAGCGGTTTAACCACCTTGGCATCCCCTGCTATTTTGTTGGGGAGATTGTGGAGCCGGCCATCACCGAGCGGGACATCCTGATCGTGGGTTCCGGTTCCGGCGAAAGCCTGGTGCCGGTGTCGATCGCGAAAAAGGCCAAGCTGTTCGGCGCGAAGGTGGCGCTCATCAGCTCGAATCCCCGGAGCACGCTGACCTCCATCGCGGACATTTTTGTCCGGATTCCGGTGCAGACCAAACTGGGGCTTCCGGATGAGCTCAATTCGGTGCAGCCTATGACGTCTCTGTTCGAGCAGAGCCTGCTGCTTTACGGCGACAGCCTGGCGAAGCTGATCATCGACCAGAAGCATCTCGATATTGACGCGCTCTGGCAGTACCACGCGAACCTGGAGTGACGGCCCGCCGAAGGACGTGCCGGCGGCCGAAATAAAAAAGACGGCGGCAGAAGCCGCCGCCTTTTTTTGTCGTTTACCGGCCGGGGCCGCGCCTCGGCGGAGATTTTGCCGGTTTTTCCTGCGGCCGCGCGGCGCGGGAAAAATTCCCCCTTGCATTTTTGCGCGAAATGGGATATGATATCTGCAAATCCTTCCGTTTGATCGGAACATACAGGGAGTAACGCTTGATGTCGGCAATTTATGAGGTGGCTTTCCACTAAAACCGAATAGCCCGGAACGGAGCGGGAGCGCGGGGAACGCCCGGCGCTTTTGCGACGTTTGCGCCACCTTTCGTGAATACTGTCGCGCAGCAGGCTGCGCAGCGCAGGACACGTTTGGCGTGTCCTTTTTTGCGCCCTGATCGCGCGCAGCGGCACGCCGGACAATCCCGCGGAGACAGGCTGAAAGGTTCTGTTTCCGCGGGATTTTTGCGTCTTGGTGAGGAAAGCCCGGATGGAAAGGAGAGGCCGGAACGGCCGAACATTTGGAACCTGTATTTTATTCGGAGGGAACAACATTTGAATATCGAACAATATGGATTTCGCCGGACAGACCTGCCGCAGGACGCGCGGGGAATTCCGGCGCGCATAACGGCGGTCCGACGCGGCTGCTTTGAGATCGTCTGCGACAGGGGCGCCGGTCTCGCGCGCCTCGCGGCGGGCGCCCCCCGGGAGGAGCGGGGGGCCGGCCCCCCGGTCGGGGATTTCGTCCTGCTCGACTGGCGGGAGGACGGGGAAAGCCGCATCCTGGAGACGCTGCCCCGCAGGACCTGGTTCTCCCGCCGGGACCCCTCCTCGTCCGGGCACGGGGAGCAGGCGGTGGCGGCGAACTTCGACTATGTCTTCATTTTACAGCCGCTCGGAAGCGGATTTCGCCCGCGCGGGCTGGAGCGGTACCTGTCGCTCGCGTGGCAGTCGGGCGCCGTCCCGGCGGTCCTGCTCACAAAGGTGGACGCCGTGGAGGACTTCACGGACCAGCTCCGCGCGGCGGAAAAGCTCGCCGCCGGGACGGGGGTCTTCGCGGTCAGCGCCCGCACGGGGTACGGCCTCGACCAGCTCGCCGACTACCTGAAGCCGGGCAGGACGGTCGTCTTCCTCGGCCCGTCGGGCGCGGGAAAGTCGACCCTTGTGAACGCGCTGGCGGGCGGGGAGGTCATGCGCACCTCCGGCATCCGTGAAAAGGACGGGCGGGGCAGGCACACGACCACCCACCGCCAGCTGCTCCTGCTGGAAAACGGCGTGCTGGCGATCGACACGCCCGGCATGCGCGAGCTCGGGATGTGGGAGGCGGAGGAGGGGATCTCCCGCGGCTTCCCCGACGTCGAGGAGCACCTCGGGCACTGCCGGTTCAGCGACTGCAGTCACCAGGGGGAGCCCGGCTGCGCGGTGGCGGAGGCGATCCGGCGCGGTGAGATTTCGCCCGAACGCTGGGAGTCCTACCGGAAGCTCCGGGAGGAATCGCGGCTTTCCGGAAGCAAGGCGGATTTCCTGCGGGAAAAGCAGCGCCGGCAGAAGGAGCTCTCTAAAACCCTGCGGCAGTGGAAGAAGGCGGACTACCGCCATGAGCCCTGCATGGAGAGCTTCACCTGCAAGGTCTGCGGCGCTCTGGTGACGCCGGAGGACGCCGGGAGCCGCCACCGCAACCACTGTCCCCGCTGCCTGTCGAGCGTCCATGTCGACAACCGCCCGGGGGACCGGGCGTCACTCTGCGGGGGCACGATGGACCCCATCGGCGTCTGGGTGCGCAAGGACGGGGAGTGGGCCCTCATCCACCGCTGCCGGGCGTGCGGCGCGCTCAGCTCGAACCGGATCGCGGCGGACGACAACCCCGCCCTGCTCATGTCCATCGCGGTGAAGCCGCTGGCGGAGCCGCCCTTCCCGCTCTGGCAGGCCGCCCCGGAGAAGCCGTAGGCGGGGATCGGGAAAATGAAAAGCAGCCGCGTAAGCGGCTGCTTTTCTGCGGCGCGGGACGCTGCCCGCTCAGTGGCATTTCGTGCAGGCGGTGTAACCCATCGCCTCGGCGTTCGCCGTGTTGTAGGCCACAAAGCCCGCCGTCTCGTCAAAGTCGGCGCAGTCGAGCCTGTGGTAGACGGTGGAGCCCTCCCCCTGGATGAGCGCGATATAGGTGTCCAGGAAGAGCGCCTTCTCGGCGTCCGTCTTGCCGGTCACGGCCGGCGCGGCCGCCGCCGCGGGGGCGGAGGCCTCGGCGGGCGCGGAAGCGGCGGGGGCCGCCGGCGCGCTCGCGTAGGGGCAGACGCCGTTCGGATGCAGGTGCGCGGGATAGCCGTGGTGGTAGTGGTAGGGGCCGAGCCCGCTGACGTTTTTGTTGTCGTGGTGGCCGCCGGCGGAATCGGTGCGCCCCGAATGGGCGGAAACCGGCAGCGAAAGCAGCAGGACGGACAGCAGGACGCAGAGCATTTTTTTCATGGGACAACACCTCCTGCACCCATTGTACCCTCCGGAAAATACTGGGAATGTCGAAATCTGTCGAACGGCGGAGGAAAAACCATACGCGCCGCGGCTGCGCGGCGTGATCAAAAAGCCGTCTGCTGAAAAGGCAATTTTTCCAACAAATTCTCTTTTTCACCTTGACATTCCCGCATCAATATGGTAAGGTATAATTCGTCGAGTGAAGCTCGGCTTTTGATTTGCCCTCGGTCCTGATGGACATGCGGTGGTGCTGGAATCGGCAGACAGGCACGTTTGAGGGGCGTGTGCGCGAGCGTGTGGGTTCAAGTCCCATCCACCGCACCAAAAAAGACACCAGTCGCTGCGGCGGCTGGTGTTTTTATTTTTGTCCGGCGCGCCGGGCGCCGAATGGAGGAGGCTTTTTCTTGAGACGGAGACTGCGTTTTGACATTTGGCTTTCCCTGCTGCTGGCTCTGCCGATCATGCTGGGGATCGTCTGGCTCTTCAACCACGCCGTATTCCCCGCGCTCTACGAGTCCTACGCCGCTTCCAACGCGGGCGGGGCGGGGACGGTGGGCGCGCCCGCCGCAGGGGACACCTTCCGGGCGAGCACGCTGAACGAGATGCTGGAGCACGGAACGTTCACCTTCGGCGGCGACCTGTACGCCGTCCTCAACAACGGCGGCCCCTTCTACAAAAGCCGGCGGTGGGAGGCGCTCGAACTGGAGGACGGCAGCCGGATCGCGGCGAGGATCAACCATGACGCGATCCGGGACGACGGGGAACCCGGCCTCTACAGCCACGACATCCTCCTGCCGGTGGGGACGATCGTCCATGGGGAGCTGCCGGCGGAGCTTGTCGAGGGATTTGCCCCCTACGGCGGGCTCACCCGCACCGACCTGATGGTGGACATGGAGGGCGGGCACGCCGTTTACGGCTACGACACCCTCAACGGATACATCGTCGTCCCGATGCAGCTCGTCCTGCTGGTCGGGTTCGCGCTGCTCTTCCACCGCATCGGCGTGAAAATGGGGCTGTTCCCGCCGATCCTCCCCCGCCGCGCGCGGGAAAAGACGGAGGCCGCCGAATAGCGGCGCTCTTCCGGACATGCCGAAAATCCGGACGCTTTGCGTCCGGATTTTTTTTGCCTTCCCGCGCCGGAGGCGCCGCGATGGAAAAAAGCGGGCGCGGGGTGCAGAAATCCGGTTAGATTTTGACACGTAAGGGGTGTATGACTTCAAGTATAATCCTTCTTCCGGACAGACGCCGCCCTTCATTGGCGGACAAATGCATGTATATTTTCCGCGCCCCGGACGAATATACAGTGGATAAGCTGTTGAAACGACGGGGGAGAAGGGGGCCGTTTCGCTGATTACGGGGAAACGGTCCTGTGGAAAACTCGGTGGAAAGTGTTTATAACTTTGTGTATATTCTGTGAACCGTTTGCCGCAGTCACAGAAAGGGGGCGGAATGTCCCTGCTTTCGCCGGTTTTGCAACCTTTTGGGCGCTGCGGGCATCCATTTTCTGGCTTTACAAGGCAAATGCCGATGTTGTATAATAAGCACGTTACCGCGGCCGGAGGGGCGGCGGGGGACGGACGGAATACGCGGGGGGCGGCTCCCGCCGTTAGGAGTAAAGGGATGTTTGAAAAGAAACCGCCCAAGGTGATCCGCGGGCACAATCGGAATATGCTCTGGCCGGTGCTCGGCCTGCTGGCGTTCGCGCTGGTTTTTTCGCTGGCCGTGGCCGGGATTTGGCAGAAGGTGGCCGCCGAACCGGAGGAGAGCGCGCCCTCCGTGGCGGAAAGCGCCGCGCCGGAATCGAGCGAGCCGGAGGCGTCCTCCTCCGAGCCGGAGGAGAGCAGCGAACCGGAGGCGCCGGAGAAGCCCGCGCTGCCCGATGGGGCGGTCCCCGAATCGGAGCGGGTGATGGGCACCTACTTTGACGACGCGGCGTTCGTCGGGGATTCGATTACCGAGGGGATCGGCCTCTACGGGCTCATGTCCAACACCACGGTGCTCGCGGGCACCAGCGTCAACCTCGACACCGTCTACACGCGCGAGGTCGTCAAGACGGAGGAGGGGCGCATCACGATCATGGACGCGCTCGGGCAGAAGCCCTACGCCAAACTCTACATCATGCTGGGCGGGAACGAGGCCCGGGAGGACACCGCGACCTTCATCGCCCGTTACGGCAAGCTGCTCGACGACATCAAGGCGCTCCAGCCGAACGCGCTGATCTACGTCCAGTCGATCCTTCCGGTGACGCCGGACAACATCTACAACCTGGACAACAGCCACATCGACGCCTTCAACGCGGCGCTGCTCGAGCTTAGCAAGGAGAAGGGCGTCTACTTCGTCAACGTGGCCGAGGCGCTCAAGAACGACAGGGGCGAACTGCCCGAGGAGGCCTCCCCGACCGACGGGATGCACTTTGGGCCGGAATATTACACCAAGTGGTTTGAATACCTCAAAACCCACACCGTATCATAAATAAGGAGCTGTCATCATGAAACGTATTTTAGCAGTCCTGCTCGCATCGCTGGCGGTCCTCTCGCTGGCGGCGTGCGGCAAGCAGGCGGATTCCGGAAAGCAGCCCGCGGCGGCGGACGTTGTCGCGGCGGTGGCCGGCGGCCTCGACCTCAAGGACCAGATGGTCACGGCGGACGAGACGGTCTTCTACAGCCTTTACAGTTCGCTCGACAAGGAGAAGGTCGCGGACGCGTCGATGTACATGAGCGGCACCCGCTCGACCGCCGAGGAGGTCACCGTCATCAAGGCGAAGGACGCGGCGGACGTGCAGCATATCAAGGATGCGATCAATGTGCGCATCGAGGACCAGAAGTTCTCCTACGAGGACTACAAGCCCGAGGAGATGACCAAGATTGGCGGCGCGCTCGTGCTGACCTACGGGAACTATGTCCTGCTCGTCATGGCGGACGACACCTCCTCCGTGGAAAAGACCTTTGAAGCGCAGTTCTGACTGCCGGAAGCCCCCGTGGGAACGTACCGTTCCCGCGGGGGCTTTCTCGCGTCCCGTTTTACGCAATTTTGACGGTATTGACCCGGATTTTCGGAAATCAGGCCGATTTGGACGGTTTTTGCGCGGCTAGACGGAAGAGGGTCCGGATTGCGGGAATTTGCGCTTGCAATCGGGGAATCATGTGCTATAATGGGAAAGGCGTCAAACGGGCGCCGGATATGGATTTGAACCGATCAAACAGTTTGGAGGTGCCGATGTGAACCCTGACCCGGGAAGTACCCGCTGGTGGAAGCTCTGTGTCAAAAAACACAATATCGTCAGGGGCGCATCCCACCGTGCTTAGAAGCCCCTGAGAAAGGGGCCATTCTATGCTGAATTTCTATAAGACGGTGGACAACCGCATCCTCAAGATCGACGCGCCCGAGCCGGGCTGCTGGATTTCGGTCGTCAGCCCCACCGAGGCGGAGGTCGCCTACCTGACCGGCGATCTCGGCGTGGAGCCCGATTTCGTCCGGGCCGCGCTCGACGAGGAGGAGAGCTCGCGCATCGAGAGCGAGGAGGACCAGACCCTCGTCATCGTCGACTATCCCTCCGCCGAGGAGCAGACCGACGAGAACAAGACGCTGCTCTACACCACCCTGCCGATGGGCATCATCATCACGCGGGACTATGTCATCACCGTCTGCCTCAACGACAACCTCACGATCATGGACATGGCGGAGGGCCGCGTCAAGGGGCTGCAGACCTCCCTCAAGACCCGCTTTCTGCTGCTGACGCTGCTGCGCATTGCCGCGCGCTTCCTCATCTACCTCAAGCAGATCGACAAGCTCTCCTCCACCACCGAGAGCCGCCTGCACCAGTCGATGCGCAACAAGGAGCTCATCCAGCTGCTCGGGCTGGAAAAGTCGCTCGTCTATTTCTCCACCTCCCTCAAATCGGACGAGGTCACGCTCGAAAAAATCCTGCGCGGCCGCATCATCAAGCTCTACGAGGAGGACGAGGACCTGCTCGAGGACGTGCTGATCGAGGTCAAGCAGGCCATCGAGATGTGCAATATCTATTCGGGCATCCTCTCGGGCATGATGGACGCCTTCGCGTCGGTCATCTCCAACAACCTCAACATCGTCATGAAGGTGCTCACCGCCATCACGATCGTCATGGCCATCCCCAATATGGTGTTCAGCTTCTACGGCATGAACGTCTCGGGGCTGCCGTTCCCCGTCTGGTGGGTGCCGATCGTCATCTCGCTGATCATTGCCGGCATCGGCACCTTCATCCTCGTCAAGAAGGATATGTTCCACTGAATGTCCGCCGCAAGGCAGAAAAAGAGCCGCCCAGATGGGCGGCTCTTTCAATTCTCGTTTACAGCCCGTGGCAGGCCTCGCACTCGGTGATTGTCCCGACGATCGGGTCGGGGTCGACGCCATTTTTGCGGTAGTAGTCGGCGAGCGCCGCCTTGACCGCCTGCTCGGCCAGCACCGAGCAGTGGATTTTGCTCGCGGGCAGGCCGTCGAGCGCCTCGACCACCGCCTGATTGGAGAGCTTCAGCGCGTCCTCGATGGTCGAGCCCTTGATCATGTCGGTGGCCATCGAGCTGGTCGCGATCGCCGCGCCGCAGCCGAAGGTCTTGAATTTCGCGTCCTCGATGACGCCGTCCTTGATTTTGAGGTACATCTTCATGATGTCGCCGCATTTGGCGTTGCCGACCTCGCCCACGCCGTCCGCGTCGGGGATTTCTCCGACGTTGTGGGGGTTGGCGAAATGCTCGAGCACCTTATCCGAATATAACATTCTGCATCCAGTCCTTTCTATGCTTAGACCCTAAAGGCTTTTTTACCGGTTTGGATATCCTCCCACAGCGGGGACATCGCGCGGGTGCGTTCCACGACCGATTTGACCGCCGCGATGATCTGCTCGACGTCGTCGGGGGTGGTCCAGTCGGTGATCGTGAGGCGCAGCGAGCCGTGGGCGACCTCGTGGCAGAGCCCCAGCGAGAGGAGCACGTGGCTCGGGTCGAGGGAGCCGGTCGTACAGGCGGAGCCGGAGGAGGCGCACACCCCCTGCATGTCGAGCCCCAGCAGGAGCGCCTCGCCCTCCGCGCCGACGAAGGAGAGGTTCGCGTTGCCCGCGAGCCGCCGTTCCCGGTCGCCGTTGAGGCGGGAGAGGGGAAGGGTGAGCAACTCGTCGATGATGCGGTTGCGCAGCGGGGTGACCTTGGCGATCTTGGCCGGGATGTCGGCGCAGGCGATTTCCATCGCGCGGCCGAGTCCGATGATCGACGCGACGTTTTCGGTGCCGGCGCGGCGTCCGCGCTCCTGCTCGCCGCCGTCGATGAGGTTGGGCAGCAGGATGCCCTTCCTGATGTAGAGGGCGCCGATCCCCTTGGGGGCGTGGATTTTGTGGCCGGAGAGGGAGAGCATGTCGATCTTCTGGGCCTGCACGTCGATCGGGACGTTGCCGACCGCCTGCACCGCGTCGGTGTGGAACCAGACGCCCCGTTCGCGGCAGAGCTCCCCGATCTCGGGGATCGGCAGGATGGTGCCGATCTCGTTATTCGCGTACATGATCGTCACGAGCGCGGTGTCGGGGCGGATGGCGTCCGCGACCTGCTTCGCCGCGACGAGGCCCCGCTCGTCCACCGGCAGGTAGGTGACCTCGAAGCCCTCCTTTTCGAGGGCCGCGCAGGTGTGCAGCACCGCGTGGTGCTCGAACACCGTCGTGACGATGTGTTTTTTGCCCTTGGCGGCGAGCTTGTGCGCCGCACCCTTGATCGCCCAGTTGTCGCTCTCCGAGCCGCAGCCGGTGAAGTAGATCTCGTTCGGCTGGGCGCCGAGCGCGGCGGCGACTTTTTTGCGCGCGTCCTCGATGGCGAAGCCCGCGCTGCGCCCGAGCTCGTAGATGCTCGACGGGTTGCCGTAGCCCTCGGTGAGCCAGGGCATCATCGCCTCGAGCACCTCGGGGGAAATCTGTGTTGTCGCGGCGTTGTCCGCGTATACAAACCGTTTCATTCGCTTACCACCATTCTATCCGGAAATGTAAGGGTTGTTTTTGATTACGCCTCTATTGTATACCGATAAAGTATATTTTGCAAGGGGTTCCGCAAAAAATCACGGATTTTCCCGCACCTTTTCGATCGCGGCGACCGCGAGCGCGTCGCACCGCTCGTTTTCGGGATGCCCGTTGTGCCCGCGTACCCAGCGGAAGGTCACGTCGTGCTCCGCGAGGAGCGCGAGCAGCCGCTTCCACAGGTCGGGGTTTTTGACCGGCTCGCCGGGGGCGCGCATCCAGTTTTTCTTCTGCCAGCCGTAGACCCAGCCCTTGGAGACCGCGTCCGCGACGTATTTGGAATCGGTGGTGATCGTGACAGTGCAGGGCTCCTTGAGCGCCGATAGCGCCATGATCACCGCCGTGAGCTCCATGCGGTTGTTGGTGGTCTGCATTTCGCCGCCCGAGAGCTCCTTCTCGTGCCGCCCGAACCGCAGGACCGCCCCCCAGCCGCCCGCGCCGGGATTGCCCGAGCAGGCGCCGTCGGTAAAGATTTCGACCTGTTTACGCATCCGTTCCTCCGTGCCGTGAAACTGCCGGTTTCCCGGCGATAGACACCGGAAAATATTGTAGACGATTTTGCTCTTTTTTACAAGGGGCGCGGCCGTTTTTTTGCGCCCGGGCGGCCGGGAAAGTGTAAAGATGGGGGATTTCGTCCATACTAGCGGTAAATCTGTTTGTACGGAGGGTTCCCCATCTGATGAAAGCGGTCATTATGGCGGGCGGACAGGGCTCGCGTCTGCGCCCGCTCACGGAAAACGTCCCCAAACCGATGGCGCGGCTGTGCGGCCGCCCCGTCGTGGAATACATCCTCGAGCTGCTCGCGGAAAACGGGATCTTTGAGAGCGTGCTCACCCTGCAGTACCTGCCCGAGCGGCTCACCGGCCATTTTGAGGGCGCGGAGTTCGCGGGGGTGAAGCTCTCCTTCTGCGAGGAGGAGGCGCCGCTCGGCACGGCGGGCAGCGTCAAAAACGCGCTCGGCGCGCCCGACGGCCCCGCGCTCGTCATCAGCGGCGACGCGCTCTGCGACTTCCCGCTGCGTCAGGCGGTGGAGGCGCACCGGGAGAGCGGCGCGGCGGTCACCATCGTGACCGCGAAGGTGGACGACCCGCGTGAATACGGGCTGGTCGTGGCGGACGAAACCGACCGGATCACCGGCTTCGTGGAAAAGCCCTCCTATGCGCAGGCGACGAGCGAGCTTGCCAACACCGGCATCTATATCCTGTCCCCCGAGGCGGTCAATATGATTCCCGAGGGCCGGAAATTCGACTTTGCGTCCGATCTCTTCCCCGCGATGCTCGAGCGGGGGATGCTCCTCAAAAACTGCACCCTGTCGGGCTACTGGTGCGACATCGGCGACCTCGGGGCCTACCGGCGCGCGCAGGCGGACCTGCTCGCGGGGCGGGTGCGCTGCCGCCTGCGCGGGGAGCGGGACGCCGCCGGCAACTACTTCGCGGGCAGGCGGCCCGCCGGCCGCTACGAGCTGACGCCGCCCGTGTGGGTCGGCGAAGGGGTGCGGATCGGCGGCAACGCGCAGGTCGGGGAGGGCAGCGTGCTTGACGACGGCTGCACCGTCGGCGCGGGCGCGCAGGTGCGGGGGAGCGTGCTGCTGCCCCGCAGCGTGCTCGGCGAGCACGCCGCCGCCGAAGGCGCGGTCCTCTGCCCCGGCGCGGCGGTCAAGTCGCGCGCCCGGCTCGGGGAGGGCGCGGCGGTCGGCGAAGGCGCCGCCGTCGGCGCGGGTGCGGAGGTCCGCGCGGGCATCCGGGTCGCGGGCGGCGTGAAGGTCCCGGACGGCGCGGCAGTCTCCGACCATCTCTCGGCAAAGGGGGGCGCGGCCTGCGCCTTCGACGACGAGGGGATGTGCGGCGAGGTCGGCGTGGAGCTGACCCCCGAGCTTGCCGTGCGGATCGGCTGTGCGGTCGGTACCCTCGCCAAGGGCCGTCCGGTCGGCGTGGCGACGGGGGACGCGCGGTGCGCCAAGGTGCTCGGCGCGGCGCTTATCGCGGGGGTGCGCTCGACCGGCGCGCCGGTGCTCGACTTCGGAAGCGTCTTCGAGGCGCTCTTCGGCTTCGCGATGGGCTACAACGCCCTGACGTTGGGGGTCTACCTCTGCGCCGGGGAGCAGAACGCGATCAAGGTGCTCTGCGAGGCGGGGCTGCCCGCCACCCGCCGGGTCGAGCGGGAGATCGAGCTGGCGCTTTCGCGCGGGGAGTTCGCCCGCGCGGGGGCGGACGGGTTCGGCGACTGCGTGGACATGAGCGGCATCGGGGTCATGTACCTGACCGAGCTGCTGCGGCAGGCCCCTGACGGGCTTGACGGGATGCGCGCGCGGGTCGCCTGCGGAAACGCCGCCGCGGGGCGGCTGCTCTCCGATGTGCTGACGAAGCTCGGCTGCGAGATCGCGGAGGAGGCGGCGCTGCAGCTCACCCTCTCGGAGGACGGGCGGCGGCTGGAGCTCTCGGAGGGGGAGACGAAGCTCGGGTGCCACCGGGCGGTGGCGGCGTGGTGCCTCGCGCAGTTCGAGCAGCAGGAGGACGTCGCGGTGGAAAACGACTTTCCGCGGGCGCTCGACACGCTGGCCGGCGAGCGGGGACGGCGGGTCTACCGCTACCTGCTCTGCCCGGCGGACGGCTCGGACGCGCAGGGCAGGAAGCTCGCGGCGCGCCAGCAGTGCGCGCGCGACGGGCTGATGCTCGCCGTGCAGCTGCTCGCGCTCATGAAGCGCGGGGGGCTTTCGCTGCGCGAGCTCGACCGGCAGCTCCCGCCCTTTGCCGAGGCGGAACGGATGGTGCCCATCCGGACGCCGCCCGCGCGCGCGCTTGGGCAGTTTGCCGGGGAGCGCGCGGGGGAGGGGGTCGTCGTGCGGGGCGACCGCGGCGTCGTGCTGCTGCGCCCGCGCAAAAACGGCGGCGCCATCCGCGTCTTCGCGGAGGCCGCGAGCTGGGAGATCGCGGAGGAGCTCTGTGCAGATTTTACCAGGCGGCTGGAGGGCTTGCTTGACAAAGAGGGGGAAATCGGGTAAAATGTATAATAATCATGTGTTCGGTTTACGCATTTTCACAATGCGTTTGATGGTAGAAGAATTCGGCTGACGGAATTTCATCGCCTATTCTCTCACTGCGATTGATGTCCTTTCCGGCGGGGATGCTGACCCGTTTCGTGGATTGGGCATGACCGGGTAAGCAGTTGGAGGATGGGTTCTGATTTTGTGATCTTTTCTGCCGGATTTTGATAAGAGCAGTTGCTAATTGCATAAAACATGGAGGTACATTTGTGACAGATGAAAAAAAAGTCGGTGGTAAATTGACCGACGAACAGCTCGGCCTTGGGCTTGACGCGCTCGAAAAGCGTTCGGTCGTCGAACGCGGCGCGCAGAAGAAAAAGCCCCGGCAGCCGGTGAAAGAGGCTGCGGCCAAGCTGATCCAGAAGGCGCTCCCCAAAGCGGAGACGCCGAAAAAAGCCGCGCCCAAATCCGCTGAGAAGCAGGGGAACGGCGCCGCCAAGGCGCAGAATGAAAAACAGGACGCGCCCCAGAAACAGCAGAAGCAGCCCAAGCAGGGCGCCAAGCAGCAGGCGGGCAAACAGCAGGCCCCGAAGCAGCAGGCTCCCAAGCAGGCCGCGAAACAGCCCGCGGCCCCAAAGGCCGCGGCTGCCAAGCAGGCGCCGAAGGCGCCGAAAAAGCCTTCCAGGGGCGGCAAAAAGGCCCCGGTGGTCGTCGGCGCGACGATCGAGCTTTCCGAGCCGGGCAAGGCCCGCCAGGCGGCCGAGGCGCGCCAGGACGCGGCCAAACAGCAGGGCCGCAGGCGCAAGGGCCAAAAGGAACAGCGCAAAACCCCGGTGCGCGTCATCCCTCTGGGCGGCCTTCTGGAGGTCGGCAAGAACGTGACGGTCTACGAGTGTATGGATGACATGTTCCTCGTCGACTGCGGTATGACCTTCCCGGATGAAAACATGCTGGGCGTCGACCTCGTGCTGCCCGACTTCACCTATGTGATGAAAAACCGCGACAAGGTACGCGGCATCGTCATCACCCACGGCCACGAGGACCACATCGGCGCGCTGGCCTACTTCCTCAAGCAGCTCAACGTCCCCGTCTATGCCACCCGGCTGACCCTCGGGCTCATTGAGAACAAGCTGCGCGAGCACGGGCTTTACGGCAAGGTCAAGCTCGTGCAGATCGCTCCGCAGGAGACGATCAAGCTCGGCTGCTTCGAGGTCGAGTTCATCCGCGTCAACCACTCGATCCCCGACGCGGTCGCGCTGGCCATCCACACCCCGGCGGGCGTCATCATCCAGACGGGCGACT
Organism: Anaerotruncus sp. DFI.9.16; assembly: GCF_024461615.1. Classification (NCBI taxonomy): domain Bacteria; kingdom Bacillati; phylum Bacillota; class Clostridia; order Eubacteriales; family Oscillospiraceae; genus Anaerotruncus; species Anaerotruncus sp. DFI.9.16. Next base: position 1,396 of record NZ_JANFZX010000056.1, on the reverse strand, counting down.
TCAAAATCGACTATACGCCGATCATCGGCGACATCATCGACCTCGCGCGGTTCGGCGAGCTGGGCGGCAAGGGCGTGCTCGCGCTGCTGTCCGATTCGACCAACGCCGAGCGTCCCGGCTTCACCCCCACCGAGGTGACGGTCGCCGAGAGCTTCGACAAGCTCTTCAAGCAGGCGGAGCATAAGCGGATCATCGTTGCGACCTTCTCGTCCAACATCCACCGCATGCAGCTCGTCTGCGAGGCGGCCGCGAAATACGGCCGCAAGGTCGCCGTCTCCGGCCGCAGCATGGTCAACACCGTGCTCGTCTCGACCGAGCTCGGCTACCTCAAGCCCCCCGAGGGCGTCATGATCGACATCGACGACATCAACCGCTACCGCCCCGAGGACGTCGTCCTCATCACGACGGGCAGCCAGGGCGAGCCGATGAGCGCGCTTTCGCGCATGGCGTCGGGCGACCACCGTAAGGTGTCGGTCACCGCGAACGACTTCATCATCATCAGCGCCAACCCCATTCCCGGCAACGAAAAGACGGTCGGCCGCGTCGTCAACGACCTGATGCGGCTGGGCGCCGACGTGATCTACGAGCGGATGTACGAGGTGCACGTCTCGGGCCACGCCTGCCAGGAGGAGCTGAAGATCATGCTCGCGCTCACCAAGCCGAAGTTCTTCTTCCCGGTGCACGGCGAGTATAAGCAGCTCAAGCGCCACGCCGGCCTCGCGCTGGCGATGGGCATCCCGCCCGAAAACATCTTTATCGGCGAGAACGGCCACGTCTTCGAGCTCGACGGCGTGTCGGTCAAGACGGGAGAGATCGTCCCGTCCGGGCGCATCCTCGTCGACGGTCTCGGCGTCGGCGACGTCGGCAGCATTGTGCTGCGCGACCGCAAGCATTTGGGCGAGGACGGCCTCATCGTGGTGGTCACCACCATCGACGGGACCAACGGCCAGATCGTCGCGGGCCCGGACATCATCTCGCGCGGCTTCGTCTACGTGCGCGAGGCGGAGGATATGCTCGCCGAGGCGCGCACCGTCGCCAAGCAGACGATCGAAGGCTGCACCAAAAAGCATGTCAGCGACTGGGGCAACCTCAAAACGCAGGTGCGCGATTCCCTTTCTTCTTATTTCTACAGCCGCACCAAGCGCAGCCCGATGATCCTGCCGGTGATCCAGGAGGTCTAGGGCGCGCGTGCTTTTGGCTCCCGCCCAAAAGCACGTTAAGGAGGGACGGGACTGTCCGGCCCGATGGGCCGGAGCGGCGCTTTGCGCCGACGCCCGCCCGGCGCGCCTCATGGAGGGGATCGGGTCGTCCCCCTCCATGGACCACCCCCTGATGAACTGCATGCAGAAGCGGGGGGGGGGGGGGGGGGGGGGGGGGGGGGGGGGGGGGGGGGGGG
>NZ_JANFZX010000055.1:0-18820 GCF_024461615.1 Anaerotruncus sp. DFI.9.16 | reverse complement strand
GTGTACACCGTCAAGGCGTTCCGCGGCGAAAACCTGCTGACCACGATGTCCCTGGCGGCGCCCGAATTGGCCGCCACCGGGACGCTCGAAGAAGTCTACTGGAATCCGACGACTTCGAGCAGTCCGGACGGCTCCATTACCGGCGGCAGCCTGACGGGGGACGGCTCGAAGGAGCACCCCGTCCTGACGCTCCAGATGGCGATTGATCTCGTGAAGGATGGCGGGACGATCTACAACGTGGCCAACTGGACGATCGAGCAGGAGTCCGCCTCGAACAGTTTTGCGGGAAAAAATGCAAAGCTGGTCCGGTATAACCATACCTCTCCGATTTTTACGATCGGCAGCGGCCGTGTGCTGTCCCTGTCGAACATGATTCTGGACGCCGGTGCAGTCTACAGTGGGGACGAAATCGAAAAGGCCGCCCTGGTCAATCTCGCGGGCGGAACGTTTGCGATTAACGCGGGCGTGCAGATGGAAAACGAGGCGCTCATCCGCTTTGAAACCACGGCCTCCACCCCTGTTCAGCTGACCGCGACGCCTTCGGAGGGAACACAGTACGGCCTGTTGCTGTCCGCCGCGTTTTCTTCGATGAATCCGGTCAGCGTGGTGACCTGCACTGGTGTCACAGGGGCAAATGCGCTCGCCTATTTCAGCATAGAAAACCAGGGGCGCGGCCTGCGTGTAAAGAGCGGTTCGACCAACACGATTGAGGCCTATGATCTGCCGACTTATACGGGCGGCGTCTACCTCTCCGGAACCGGAGACGATACAAAAAACGGCGAGACGGCGGCCAACGCGGTCAAGACGTTCCACCGCGCCGCGGAAATCCTGAAAAACAGCAACCTGGCGGGATCGGGAGAAATCCGGATCACCGGCAGCCCGATCGTGATCTCGACCACGCAGACGTGGTCGCTCCCGACCGCGGAGTATCCGGACGCCAAGGTGGTCCGCAACACCGGCTACACCGGGGATCTGATCCAGGCAAGCACGAGCGGGCGGACATTGACGTTGGAGAATATCACACTCGACGGCAAAGGCATCACGGCCACCAACATGATCAGTCTGCCCAAAGGGAACCTGGTGCTGGGAAGCGGAGCGACACTGCAGAACGGCAACGGAAATGCGATCGCGCTCAGCGGCGGCAACCTGACGATGGAGGACGGGAGTGAGATCAAATCCTTTACGCTCGCATCCGCCAGCCGAGCCGGCGTATTGATGAGCGGCGGTACATTTAAAATGAACGGAGGCAGTATTCACGACATCAGTAGTTCTTATGGCAGTGCGGTGAAACTGACCAATGGAACCTTTACAATGACGGGCGGCGCCATAACGGGCAACTATGAAGGCGTTACCGTCAGCACCTCCGGATATGGATCAACGGCGACCTATGGGACATTCGTCATGACCGGAGGAGAAATCTCCGACAATGAAAGCTCCGGCGTCAACAACTACGGGAATTTCAGCCTCGACGCGGCACAGGCTGTCATTCCGGATGTTATTAAAGTGCGGACGGACCACCCGGTTGAGCTGACGGCGGCGCCGGCGGCGGGAAAGCAGTTTCGAGTGGAGAGCGGTACAATCTCTCCCCAGTCGGGAGAGATTGTGGTCACTCCAGGAACCGGCATGACGGATGTGTCGGACTATCTGGCGACCTTCATCCTGACCAATTCCGGGTACGCCCTCGGCAAACAGGGAGTGAACCTTGTCCTGCTCGCAAAAGCGGTCTACCTGAACGGGCAGGGCGGAAGCGACAGCAACGACGGCTTTACCCCCGCCACGGCGAAAAAGACCATGAATGGAGTAAACGGCGCCGCCGCGGCGCTGCGCACGATGATAAATGCGGATTCCACCATGGAGCCCGCTATCTACGTCTGCGATACGGTGGAAGTCACGAGCGGCACGCAGACCTGGGATTTCTCCGACATTCCCGGCGCGATCATCAAACAGTACGTCAACAGCAGCGACAGCCCGGCCGCGCTGGTCAAAACCAGCGGTACCGGCAACTTGACAATCAAAGGCGTCGTTGTCGATGGCGGGAACAATGAAAACTGTTCGATCGAGACTTTGTTAGAGTCGGCGGGCGGTACGTTGACGCTCGGCTCTGGAGCGGTTCTGCAGCGGGTTAATGACAAAAATTCCGTTGTCAAAGTGAACGGCGGGACCTTCGTGATGGAGAGCGACAGCGTCGTCGGTCAGGTGACAAACGGAAGTAATGGAAGTCATACCAGAAAAGGAAATGTCTGGGTGACGTCCGGAATCTTCCGTATGAAAGACAACGCGAAAGTTGCTTACAACGACAGGAGCGATTCCTACTTGTCCGACCAAGGTTCTGTCAGGATTGAAGGCGGGACCTTCGAAATGACCGGTGGTGAAATCTCGGAAAATCTTGCCCAAACCAGCGGGGGCGGTGTCTATATATCAGGCGGCACTTTTCGGATGTCGGGTGGCACCATTTCAGGAAATAACATACCACCGTCGGGAAGCGGCCGAAAGGGCGGCGGCGTCTACATTGAGAACGCTGCATTTTACATGACCGGCGGAACCATTAGCGGCAACCAGGCAAATTTTGGCGGCGGCGTCTATGTGGACGCGGGCGGAACCTTTGAACTGAGCGGCGGATCAGTCATTCAAAATAATACCGCAGACAGCGGCGGGGCCGGGATCTACGCCAACGGAATGCGGCTCGCGATGGGCGGCGGCTTTACCCTCGGCGACAATATCCTGCTGAATGCGGCGGACTGTCCGATCACCCTGACGTCCCCCCTGACAGGAACGGGCAACTACACGCTCACCGTCTCCGACAATATGATCGGGAAGACGGTCGTGGCGGGTACCACAGCGGTTCCGGCGGGGCAGTACCTCACAAGCGGCAAATTTGTGCTTGATACGGCCAGTGCCGGTTCCGTTACGTTGACAATATCCGGAAACGACATCCTGGCGGGCGGAAAGAACGTCTACTGGTATCCCGGCCTTACCACCGGCGCGCACACGGGCGAGAGCCCGACCGACGCGGTCGCGACGCTGGACGATGCCCGCGAAAAGGCGCGGCAGAAGGGCAAGGACGCCGTAATCTTCCTGTGCGCGACCTATACAAGCACGGGTGAGACGCTTAGGATGGGCACCGTTACGAACGGTACGGATTCGTGGACGCCGGTAATTCAGCGCATGGCCGGCCTTATGGACGCGATGATCCGTTACACAGGTACGCTGACGCTGGAAGACATCATTCTGGACGGCAACAAAGACGCCTTTACGTCGATGGCGGCCCCAATTATAGAAGCGCCCAATTCCAAGTCGCTAAAGCTGATCATCAAAGACGGTACCCAGATTATCAACAATCCGGGCGGCGGCGTGGACATCAACGGCGGAAATTTTGAGATGACCGGCGGAAAGATTTCGGGGAATGTCAAAATGGGTACGACATCTTCGGTGCTGAATGGCCCAGGGGTCGTGTTGAGGACTTCCGCGTCTACGACTGCCACTGTTTCCGGAGGGGAAATCAGCGGAAATAGAAATGGTATTTATATTTATGGTAATCCCAAGCTTACTGTTTCGGGCGGAAAAATTACCGGGAATGGCAGCGCAAGCTCCAGCGTCAGTGGGCCCGGCATCTATGCTCTATTGTCCTCCAGCAGCAATAAACCCGAAATTACGATTACAGGCGATGCGGAAATCTCCAAAAATCTATCTTCCAGTACGAGCGGAAACGGTGCTGTTTATATCGCTTCCAGTTTTGGAGACCCGGTCTTCAACATGACCGGTGGAAAGATCTCCGGCAACTCCATGGCGGGGGTTTACCTGAGTACCAAGCGGGCCTGTTCCATGTCGGGCGGCACGATCGGCGGTTCCGGCGCCGGGAACAAGGGCGGCGGAGTGATCCTTTCCGGTTCGACCGTCTTCAACATGTCGGGCGGAACGATCTCCTACAATACCGGCGCGACCTACGGCGGCGGCATTCACCTCGACGGATCGGTTTCATCGACATCGGCGTTCAACATGACCGGCGGCACGATCTCCAACAATACGGCAACCAACGGCGGTGGCGGCGTCGCGGCGAACTACCGCCCCTTCACGATGAGCGGCACTGCGGCGATCACGGGCAACAAGGTCACCGGGACGTCGGCTTCCTATGGCGGCGGAGGCGTCTACCTGTATAACGGCGCGACCGCAGCGCTGAACGGCGGCACGATCTCCGGTTCAAACCAGGCCAAATACGGCGCGGGCCTCTATGTCTATAATGGAAGCGCGACGCTCGCTGGCACAAGCATTACCGGGAATACGACCACTTCTTCGAGTGGTGCTGCCGGCGGCGGTGTCTATGTTGCAGCCGGTTCGACCCTGACGGTCAACAGCGGTTCCATTTCCGGTAACACGGCATATAACAACGGCGGGGCTATCTACGCGGTGGGGACTTCTGGCAAGCTCGCGACCGTGGACCTGAACGGCGGCTCCATCTCGGAAAACAAGGCGGGGACCTCGGGGAACTATTACGGTGGCGGCATATACATCGGGGACTACAGCACCGTAACGCTGCAGGGTACGAGCATCACCGGCAACAAGGGCCGGTATGGTGCGGGCGTCTATCTCACCGGCGCGAACGCCCAACTAAGCGCCCTGCGCGGAAGGATTTCCGGCAATACCCTCTATTCTAACGGACAGGGCGCCGGGGTCCACGTGGCCTCGCCCAACTTCATCTTGCAGGGCGGCGGCGCGGACATCTCCGACGACATCTACCTCTCCGGCACTTCCTATCCGATCAAGCTGCACAACTCGATCACGCAGACCTCCCGCCAGTATGAGGTTTCCCTGGCATCGGCATTTACCGCGGGCACCAACGTGGTGGAGAGCGGCGGCGACTATCCTTCCGGCGGCGCCTGGACCGCATTGAGCCATTTCTACACAAACAAGACGGGCGCGATCCTCGGGCGGTCGGCGAACGACCAGATCGGCGTCCAGACGGTCGTCTTCCTTGACGGCACCAAGAGCACCTCCGGGGACGGTAGCACGCCGGCGAAGGCATACAACAACTTCGCGGCCGCCGCCTCTAAGCTGGAAACCGCGGGCAGCACGGCGATTTACATCTCCGGCCCCGTGACCGTCAGCGGCACGGAGAGCTGGACCCTGCCCGCCGGCAAGTCCCTGCGCCGTTACTCCGGGTTCTCGGTCGCGGGCAAGGACGAATTCGATCCCTACTACGGGGATATGATCGTCGTGCCTACCGGCGCAACGCTGAACCTTGGCACGATCACGATCGAAGGCCGCCACAGTCAGGACATCGACTTTACGGCGACGGGCTCGATCATCCGGTTGAGCGGCGGCACGGTGAATATGAATGCCGGCACGACGCTGCAAAACAACAGCACCTCCGGAAACGGCGGCGCGGTGCGCATCGACAGCGGCGCCTTCAACCTGAACGCGGGCACCATCGCCAATACGGCCGCGAAGCAGGGCGGCGCGGTTTACCAAAACGGGACCTTCAACGTGAAATCCGCGGCGACCGTCTCGGGAGAGGTCTATCTCGGCACGGGCAAGACCGTCGGCGTCGCCGGCAGCGCGGGGACCGCGCTCAGCCTCGAAATGAACGACGCGGCGGCGGCGCGCGCGGTCGTGACCTACACCACCGCGCCCACCAGCTCGAATCTCAATACCGAGCTGGCGAAATACACCCTTTCGGACGACGTCGCGCCGCTCTATAAGCTCGCCCGCAGAAGTACGGATACCAAGGTCTTCGAACTCCAGGAGAAGGGCGGCATCTACGTCGACGGGAGCGCAGCGACCAGCGGCGACGGTACGGAACCCTCCAGGGCGGTCAAGACGCTGGGCGAGGCATACCAGAAGCTGGCGGGCACAGGCGGCGGAACCATCTACGTGGTGAACCCGGTTACGGTCAGCGGCACGATCACGCTCGGCCGGAGCTACACCGAGAGCAGCACGACCTATAACGCGGGCGGCCCGGTGACGATCAAACGGTACTCCAAACCGGCCGCCTTCACGACGGAAAGCAATACGGGTACCCTCATCAACGTCACGGGCGGTACGCTGACGCTCGCCGAGGGCCTCACGGTCGACGGTCACAGCGCCGCGGTCACGCAGGGCAAGGAGACCGTCCGGGCCCCGGCCGTGACGGCGGCGGCCCCGCTGATCTCGATCAGCGGCGGGACCGTGTCCGTCCAGAGCGGCGCGGTGCTCAAGGATAACAACAACGCCTCCGGAAGCGGCGGCGCGGTGGCGACGAGCGGCACGGGAATTCTGACGATGACCGGCGGCACGATCGCGAACATGAAGGCGCCGCAGGGCGCGGCGATCCACCACAGCGGCTCGGCGCTCAATCTCAGCGGTGGCCCGTCGATCGCGGGAGAGGTCTACCTGAACGGCACGGGCAAGGTCATCAGCGTGCCGGGCAATACGATTGGGAACACCGCGCTGACGATCGGCATCGACAGCGCGAGCGCCAAGGAAAACCGTGCCGTGGTGGCCTACTCCTCAACGCCGACGGCGGCGGTGGAAACGCCGAAATACACCCTCAGCGAGGCGGTGTCGGCGGCCTTCTACCTGAACGCGAGCGGCAGTAACCTGGTGCTCGCGGCCAAGGGCGCGGTCTATCTCGACGGGGTTAACGGCCTTGATACGCGGACGGGCGCAAGCCCGGCGCAGGCGGTCAAGACGCTGGGCAAGGCCTATGAGAAGATGAAATCCAATAACGCGAACACCCTCTATATCGTCAATACCGTGACGGTCGACTCGTCGGTCGAGCTCAGCGGCAGGTACTGCTATGTCGGCGGCGCGGCCTATGACGCGGGAGCTCCGGTGACCATCCGGCGCTACTCCAAGCCCACCAATCCGCCGACAGGTTTTGAGGCGCTGAAAAATGGCGTGTCACTCTTCTCGATCGTGGACGGCGGCACCCTGACGCTCGAAAACATCACGATCGACGGCCACCGCTACGCGATCACTTCGGGCAAAACTTCCGTGATCGCACCCGGGATTAAGGCACATGAACTCATCAACATTTCAGCGGGCGGGACCCTCATGATGAATGAGGGCGCGGTACTCCAAAATAACAGCACCGACGGCGCAGGCGGAGGAGTATACAACTACGGCGCCGGAACAGTGGTGATGAACGCCGGAAGCCTCGTAACCAAGTGTACGGCGGATCTCAACGGCGGCGGCGTCTTAGTCAACGGCGGTACCTGCACCATTACAAACGCGGAGGTTTCAAACTGTGAGGCGGGGCTGAAAGGCACATATAACGGCGGCGGAGTCTATGTCAGTGGAACGCTTGCGATGACCGGCTCGACGCTGTCCGAAAACACCGCGCCGAACGGTGCGGGCCTGTATCTGTCCTCGGGCAAGCACGAGATCAGCAATACCGTTTTCTCCAACAACACAGCCTCGGGAAACGGCGGCGGCGTGTATATGCAAAACTTTTCCCAAACGACCACGCTGAACCGCTGCACCTATGAGAACAACACAGCGACGCTCGGCGGGGGGATCTACGCGCTTATCGGCTTCGAAATGAACGGCGGGTCCTTCTCGGGCAACAGCGGAGGCGGCGGTGGCGGAATCTGTATGACCTCCACGTCGACCCGTTCCCTGACGTTGAACGGCTCGTCCGACCTGAGCTTCGGGGAGGGCCAGGGGATTTTTCTGGGCGGCAAAACACAGATCAATGTCACGGCGGACCTGCCTTCCGGCGCGAGCATCCCCGTGGCCCTGGACGAGTCGGACTGCTATCTCGGCCGCCCGATTGTCGTCTTTGATTCGAGTGTGACGAACGACGCGACCGACCAGCTCGGCGAATTCCCGTTGGCGAACGCCGAGTACCTCTCATATGCGTTCGTCATTCGGGCCTCGGACAAAAAGGTCATTGAGCTCGGCTATCCGCGCTCGATCACAGCCCAGCCCGAAGACGCCTTCGTGAAGCTGGGAACCCAGGCGTCCTTCACGATCACGACGGCGGGCGACACCCCGACGGGCTACCGCATCTTCAATCAGACGAAGAACGCCTATGTGGCCGGCGCGATCCTGGCGTTACCCGCCGCCGGCGACCCCAATACCGTGACGGTTTCCTTCACGCCGACGCTCGCGGACGGCGCGGGCGAATACCAGGTCGAGGCGGTGTACGGGACCGGCGACTCCGCGGAAACCCTGCGAAGCGACCCGGCGGTGCTCTCCCTCTGGGAGCTCGCCTACAGCGCCGGAAACGACGCGCTGACCACTTCGATCGAGTTGGCGTCGATGGTTCCCAACGACGCGGCGACCTTCACGGTGCGCAGTGGTTATAGCAAGGCCATGAAGCTGGGGGTGGGAAGCTACCAGTATACCCCGGACGATGGATTTACTATCGACTGGGGAACCACCAATTATGTCAATCCCCAGATATATCGGACCACCTGGGGCAGCGAAGACGCCATGAAGAACATTGCGTTCATGCGGCATGACGGTACCCAATACATGAGCGTCAGTCCGGGCGATACACAAATGTTGGTCGACGTGGCGGCCAAGGAAACGCACCCCTTCACGTTGGAGGTTTATAACGCCAACGCGATCGCGGAGCGGCACACCGGCACACTGGGCATGAACCTGTCGCTGCTGGACGGCGGCACGGAGACGAAAAAAGCCGAAAGCTCCGCCGAGGTCAAATTCCTGATGCAGCCAGCGGCGATCAACGCGACCCTGCCGCTCACCGTCCAGTCCTACGGCTACGGCGCGGACGGCTCGGTGGCGGTCCCGACGAACTACGGCATCCAGAACGGCTCCAACTTCCCGATCAAGGTGACGGGGCTCTCGGCGGAGGTCGCTTCGGGCTTCCGGCTCATGGACCCCTCCACCTTCGTGGACGGCGCGGACAGGACCTACCTCGTCAACAAGAACCAGATGTCCCACGGGCAGGCGACCCTGCGGCTGGCGGACCAGCAGATCACGACCGCTTCCGCGGGCGGAAGCTGGATGGCGGGCGCGGACTTTACCGGCTGGGCGATCGCGGGCGCGGCGTCCGAGGGGGCGTGGGTCTCCTACCCGATCGCAATCGAGAGCTACATCGCCAAGGGCGAGGACAGCACGACCGGGAAGCAGCTCGCCCAGGTGACCTATACGGTGGGCATTTCGCCCGAGAGCGTGAGCTGAGGAGGTGATGTGAAATGAACGAGACCGAAAGCGCCCCGCGGAAAAAGCGGGGACGCGCATGGCTTGCCGCGGGAATCGCGGTCGTTCTGGTCGCGGCAGCGGCTGCGGGATTTTTCTGGTGGCGCGGCAGCCACCGGCAGGACAGCTTTTTTGACGTGAGCGCGCTGACCGGCGCGCTGCCGGGAAAGAGCGAGGAGGAGGTCATCGCCGAGCTCAACCGGGTGGTGGACGAAGGCATGTTCAACATCGCGATCAATTCCTACATCACCTTCCCGGACGCAAAGGGCGAGGGCGTCGCGAACATCGAGAACGTCCCGGGAAACCGCTACAACATGACGGTGTCAATCGTTTTGGACGACACCGGGGAAACCGTTTACCAATCCAAAGGCATCAAGCCGGGCCAATACATACAGAAAATCAGGCTCGACGAGGAGCTGCCCGAGGGTTTCTATTACGCAACCGCGGTATTTACCGCCTACGCTCAGGATGAGGCGCACACCCGCGTCGGCCAGGCGGCCGCAAAGATCCAACTGGAAGTGGGAGGCTGAGGCGGCCGCGTATCGGCAGAAGGGGGAATGCGAGCGAAACGGTCATCCATCAAACGTCATTATAAAACCCATATCATATCAACATCAGGAGGTCAAAAATCATGAAAAAAATGTTAGCAGTTCTTCTCGCGGTATCCATCGTTCTGACCCTGAGCATCACCGCTTTCGCCGCCGGCGAAACCAGCGTGGCGGACCCCACGCAGATCAGCCCGGATGCGGACGGTAAGTACAGCGCGGACACCTCGTTCAACCTCACGGTCGATAAAGACGCGACCAACCCCGATCTGAACTCCCAGATCAACGTCTCGATTCCGCTCTCCGTCGCCATGTACGGCTACGGCGCCGACGGTTCCGCCGCAGAGCCGACCGAGTACCGCATCGAGAATAAGGGCAAGATCGCCGTCAAGGTGACGAACATCACATCCGCGGGCCAGAACGGCTGGACGCTGAAGGCCCCGACCTCGATCGGCAGCCCGACCCTGACCGCCGGCAAGCTGAACATTGCGGACTACAAGCCCGGCGACAACAACCTGACCGCGAAACAGTTAGTCCTCTATATCAACGGCGTGAGCGTCCACGAGGAGATCACCGCCCCGGTCGCCGCCGACTGGACTGTCAACGCCCCGGCGGAAGGCGTTAGCGACCCGGTCAAGAAGACGCTCCCGCTCGAGTGCTTCGTCGCGAAGGGCGATTCCACTGCCAGCGCGCTGGCCGTCAAGGTCACCTACACGATCGCCGCCGCGTAATCGGATTCATATCCTGTTTGCACTTAACCTGAGACATTTCTCCGGGAACCCCGCGCGGAAGCCTTCCGCGCGGGGCCCGGGGCCCCTTTTACAAGAATACCCACCGAAGCCCGCGGGGTTTCCCCGCGCCCCAAATTTAGAATACATGCGCCCGAAGGGGCGGTTGCGATAGAAAAAACAGAGGATAGGCGGTCGAAGGTATGGAAGAGCAAAAGACGCCCGAGAGGGCCGAAGCCCGGACGGACGGCGGCAAAAAGCTGCTGCTGGCGGCCTGCGTGCTGCTGGCGGCGGCGCTGGTCGTCCTGTTGGTCATCCTGCTGCGGACCCCGAAGGCGGGGCCGTCCGGCATGGTGCGGGATACGGCCGCGCTGGCCGGGCAACTGGAAAACAAGACGGAGGAAGAGATCATCGCCGAGCTCAACCGGGTGGTGGACGAGGGGATGTTCAACATTTCGATCAACACCACGCCAACCTTCACGAACGGGAAGGCGGAAGGGCCGCTCCAGATCGAGAACGTGCCGGGCAACCAGTACCTCATGCAGGTGCAGATCACGCTGGACGACACGGGCGAGCTGATTTATCAGACGGGTCTCATCGAGCCCAACCACCACATCCAGTCGGCAAAGCTCGACGTGGAGCTGGAAAAGGGCGAATATCTCGCGACCGCGGTCTTCAACGCCTACGCCCTCGAAACGGAGGAGTACGTCGGTTCAGCGGGCGCCAAAATGACCATCACGGTTTTAAACTGACAGGGGAGGGACCAGAATGAAACGAATGATCAGGCTGCTTGCGGGGTGTCTCCTGAGCCTCTGCCTGCTGCTTCCCGGCGTGACGGCGTTGGCCGCGCCGGACGATACGGGAGAGGTGATCGATCCGTCCCTTCCGGCGGCCGCCGGCCGGACGGGCACCCCGGAGGAGGAGACCGGCAGCCCCTCGGGCACCGAGGTGGGGGACCCGGGCGATTTCACGCTCGGCGAGGACGGCAGGCTCCAGGCCTCGACCGCCTTTTTCCTCACGATTGAAAAGGCGCCCTCGGGCGGCGGGAGCTCGGGCGGCGGTTCGGGCGATTCCGGCGGCATCCTGCGCCCGCTCGTCCCTCTCGACGTGAAGATCATCGAGGAGATCCCCATCCCGGTCTCGCCGATCCCCGACACGGGCGACGGCTCCCTGCCGCCCGCGCTGCTCTTTGCGCTGCTCGCGTCGTCGGGTGCGGCCGCCGCACTCTGCGCGCGGCGGAAAAAGGATCTGTAACCACAGTGTTTCCCTGCCGGTTCCGCTTTCTCCGGAAAGCGGGGCCGGTTTTTTCTTGGATCTTTCAATAATGCAAATAAAACGGTGAAAAACGGTTGAAACGGGCGTGAAAAAGTGCTATTCTCGTATTAGGGGATTTTTGCAGAAAAAATCGCCGAATTGAGCAAAAAAAGGAGGAAAAATCAGTGGATAACTGCGGCCGAAGTACCAAAATAGACAGCGACGTTCCGTTGCGGGCCGGGAAAACCGCGTTTCCGCCTGATTTTTCCCGCAGATAGCATCCCGCAGGAATATCGCCGTACGGGGGCGCCGGGTTTGGCCGGGGTCCCCGTGCGGTTTTGTCTGTTTGGGGCTTCCTCGCTGTAACGAAAGCAGACAGGAGGATGAACCAATGGAAATGGAATACGATTTCGACCTGCTCATGGGGTACCTTGAAAACCGCGATTACCGCAGCCTGCGCGCCGCGCTCGCCGAGGAAAACGAGGTGGACATCGCCGACTTCATCGAGCGGCTCCCGCAGGAAAAGGCGACCCTCGCCTTCCGCACGCTGCCCAAGGAGCTGGCGGCGGAGGTCTTTTCCAACCTGCCGCCCGAGACCCAGCAGGTGATTGTCGGGTCGATTACCGACAAGGAGCTCTCCGCCATCGTGGAGGACCTCTTCGTGGACGACGCGGTCGACATGCTCGAGGAGCTGCCCGCCAGCGTTGTGAAGCGGGTGCTCAAAAGCGCGGCGCCCGAGACCCGCAGCCTCATCAACCAGTTCCTCAACTATCCCGAGAACTCGGTCGGCAGCATCATGACGGCGGAGTTCATCGACCTGCGCAAGTCGATGACCGTGCAGGACGCGATCAAGCGTATCCGGCGCACCGGCGAGGACAGCGAGCTGATCTACACCTGCTACGTGATCGACGACCGGCGCCTGCTCGAAGGGGTCGTGACCGTCAAGGACCTGCTGCTCGCCCAGGACGACGAGACGATCGGCGCGCTGATGGAGCCCGACGTGATCACCGCCGAGACGACCGAGGACCGGGAGGAGGCCGTCCAGCGGATGATGAAGTACGACTTCATCTCAATGCCGGTGGTCGACCGGGAAAACCGCCTGGTCGGCATCGTCACCGTCGACGACGTGATGGACGTCATGGAGGAGGAGGCCACCGAGGACTTCGAGAAGATGGCCGCCATCGTCCCCTCCGAGCGCCCCTACCTGCGCACCGGCGTCTTTACCCTCGCGAAAAACCGCATCGTCTGGCTGCTCGTGCTCATGGTTTCGGGCATGATCACCGGCGGCATCCTCGGGCGGTATGAGGCCGCCTTCGCCGCCATGCCGCTGCTCGTCACCTTCATCCCCATGCTCACCGACACGGGGGGCAACGCGGGCAGTCAGTCGAGCACGCTGGTCATCCGCGGCATGGCCGTCGGCGACATCGGGCCCGCCGACTTCTTCCAGGTGCTGTGGAAGGAGCTGCGGGTCAGCCTCGTCGTCGGCGCGGCGCTCTCCGCCGTCAACTTCGCGCGGCTGCTGATCACCCATCCCGGCAGCCCCGCCCTCGCGCTGACCGTCGCGCTCGCCCTTTTCGCCACCGTCGTCATGGCCAAGACGATCGGCGGCGTGCTCCCGATGGCCGCGCGGATGCTCAAAGCCGACCCGGCCATCATGGCCGCTCCCCTCATCACCACGATCGTGGACGCGTTCGCGCTCGTCATCTATTTTTCGGTGGCGCAGGCGCTGCTCGGCCTCTGACGGACCACGCGCGCCCCGGGACCGCCTGGCGGTCCCGGGGCTTTTTCGCGGACGTTTGCGGGGAGAGGGGTTGACATTTAAACTGTAAATGATATTATTACAGTTAGAAAATGGAATTTTCCGGATGTCCGCGCGTGCTTCCCCTTGACAACCGGGGCGGCGCGGCATATGATAGGAAGGTAAACAGTATCAGTTATCGTTTTTAATTCCGCGGACGCGCATAAACCGGCGAGCCCCGCGGCATGCTTGTGACAAACGGAAAGGAGACGGGTATGGCAATTCTCACGGGATACCTCGGCACCTACGATTCGCCGCGCAGCCGCGGCGTTTTCCGCTTCTCCTTCGACGGGGAGACGGGCGCGCTCACCGCGCCCGAGCTCCTCCTTGAGGCGCCCGACGCCAAATACCTCGCGCTGCGGGACGGCCTGCTCGCCGCTCCGGTGCGGCGGGGCAGCCGCGCGGGACTCTGCCTCGCCGACCTGCGCGCCTCTGGCGGGCCCTGCGTCGTCGAATACCTCTGCGAGATGACGCCCGGTTGTTATACCGCCTTTGACGGGGACCGGGTCTACAGCGCGAACTTCCACGAGGGGACGGTGACCGTCTACCGGCTGGAGGCGGACGCGCCGCTCTTTGAAAAGCGGATCGAAATCGCCCCGGGGGCCGGCTGCCACCAGGTGCTGGCGCGGGGGCGGTTCCTGCTTGTGCCCTGCATGAACCTCGACGAGATCCGCCTCTTCGCCCGGGAGAGCCTGGCCCCCGTGGGGAGCGTCCCCTTCCCGAAGGGGAGCGGGCCGCGCCACGGGGTGTTCGACCGGGCGGGGGAGCGGCTTTTCGTGGCGGCGCAAGGGGACAATACGCTCTACAGCTTTGCGGCGGGCCCGGAGGGGTTCGTCCCGGCCGGGGCCGAGCCGCTGCTGCCGCCCGACGCGCGAGAGGGGAGCGAGGCGGCGGCCGTGCGGCTCTCGAACGACGAGCGGTTCCTCTACGTCTCGGTGCGGGGGGAAAACGTGATCGCCGTGCTCGAAGCCCGGGGGACGCGCACGCGGGTGATCCAGCGCGCGCCCTGCGGAGGCGACCACCCGCGCGACATCCTGCTCTCCCCCGACGGGCGGTTCCTGCTCGCGGCGAACCGGAACGCGGGCGGGCTTGTATGCTTCGCGGTCGACCGGGAGACGGGGCTCATCGGAAAGGAATGCGCGCGCGTGGACGCGTGCGAAGGGGTGGCGGTTGTGCTCGACGCCCCAAATGAAGACGCTCAGGCCGCCCCGGGGGCGGCGGGAAAGGATGGATGACGGATGCAGGCGCTTTTTGATATCGGAATGGTGGGGCTTTCGGTGATGGGCCGGAGCCTCGCGCTCAACATGGCGGACCACGGCTTCCGGGTGGCGGGCTACAACCGCAGCCGCGAGGTGACCGAACAGGTGATGCGGGAACACCCGCATGAGAACCTGTCCCCCTTCTACAGCCTCCAGGAGCTCGTGGCGGCCCTCAGACGGCCCCGCAGGATCATGCTGATGATCCAGGCCGGTTCGCCGGTCGACGCGGTTATCGGGCAGCTGGAGCCGCTGCTCGAGGAGGGGGACATCCTCCTCGACGGGGGCAACTCCTTCTTCGAGGACACCCGGCGGCGGCAGGCCGCGCTCGAAAAGAAGGGAATCGTCTACTTCGGCGTGGGCGTCTCGGGCGGCGAGGAGGGCGCGCGGCACGGCCCCTCGATCATGCCGGGCGGCGACGAGCGGGCATACCCGCTCGTGCGCCCGGTGCTGGAGGCGGTGGCCGCGCGCGCGGCGGGGGAGCCCTGCTGCGCCTACATCGGCCCGGACGGCGCGGGGCACTATGTCAAGATGGTGCACAACGGCATCGAATACGCCGACATGCAGCTCATCGCGGAGAGCTACCTGCTGCTCAGGCATGTGGGGGGCTTTTCCAACCGGGAGCTGGCGGACGTCTTCGCCCGCTGGAACGAGGGGGAGCTGCGCAGCTTCCTGGTCGGCATCACGGCGGGCGTCTTCCGCGAACGGGACGACCTGGCGGAGGGGGAGCTCATCGACCGGATCGTCGACAGCGCCGCCCAGAAGGGCACCGGCCGCTGGGCGAGCATCGAGGCGCTCAGGCAGGGGGTGGACCTCTCGATGATCACCGCCGCCTGCAACGCCCGCATCCTCTCCAACCGGCTGGAGGAGCGCGCCGCGGCCGCGAAGCTGCTGCCCGGCCCGGAGCCGGCGCGGGCGGGGGACCGGGAAGCCTTTGCCGAGCAGGTGCGCGAGGGACTCTACGCCGCGAAGATCGCCGCCTACGCGCAGGGCTTCGCGCTGCTGCGCGATGCGTCCGGGCGGTACGGCTGGGACCTGAGGCTCGGGGAGATCGCGTCGATCTTCCGCGCCGGATGCATCATCCAGGCCGCCTTCCTCGACGACATCACCGCCGCCTACCGGCGGGACCCGGGGCTCGAAAACCTCATGCTGGACGAATTCTTCCGCGCGCGGGTCGCCGATAACCAGCGGAGCCTGCGCGCCGCCGCGGGGGCGGGGATCGCCTCCGGGCTGCCGCTGCCCGCGATGGCCGCCGCCGTCTCCTATCTCGATGCCTTCCGGGGCGCCCATGTCGGCGCGAACCTCATCCAGGCGCAGCGCGACTGGTTCGGCGCGCACACCTTCCTGCGCACCGACCGGGAGGGCAGCTTCCACCACGAATGGGGGAAGGGACTATGAAGGCGTTCACCATCTTTGGCGGCACCGGCGACCTCACCTTCCGCAAGCTGCTGCCCGCCCTCTACAACGCCGGCGAGTCCGGCGGGCCGGGCGCGGATTACCGCATCCTCATCATCGGGCGGCGGGACTACACCGATGAGGGCTACCGCGAGCTCGCGCGGGAATGGGTCCGCAAATACGCCCGCCTGCCCTATTCCGAGGAGGCGTTCGGCCGGTTCGCCGGGCGCATCGGCTACTACCGGATGGACTTTTCCGACCCGTCGGCGTACGCCGGGCTGGAGGAATACTATGAGGCGGAGGGGGTCGACGGGCATATCTTCTACCTCGCGGTCGCGCCCCGCTTCTTCGGCGTGATCGCCGACGGGCTCGCCGCGGTGCGCGGCGCGCGCCGGGGCAAGGTCATCCTCGAAAAGCCGTTCGGCGAAAGCCTCGCGGCCGCCGGGGAGCTCAACCGCAGGCTGGAGGCCTTCTTCGACCCCGAAAACATCTACCGCATCGACCACTACCTCGGCAAGGAGATGGTCCGCAACATCCAGACCATCCGCTTTACCAACCCCATCTTTACCAACCTCTGGGACGCGCGGTTCATCGAATCGGTGCAGATTTCCGCCCTCGAGGAGGAGGGGGTCGGCACGCGCGGCGGTTATTACGACACGAGCGGCGCGCTCAAGGACATGGTGCAGAACCACCTGTTCCAGATCCTGTCGATCGTCGCCATGGAGCGGCCCGCGCAGTTCTCCGGCCCCGATATGCACGCCGAGCAGCTCAAGGTTCTGCGCGCCCTGCGCCTGCCCGAGGCGGGCGAGGTGCGCGACGCTCTGCTGCTCGGGCAGTACGCGGGCTACCGCGCGGAAAAGGCGGTCGCGCCCGATTCCTCCACCGAGACATACGCCGCGCTGCGCCTCTTCATCGACAACGACCGCTGGCGTGGCGCGCCCTTTTACATCCGCACCGGCAAAAAGCTCGGCCGGCGGGAGATGCAGGTCGCGGTCGTCTTCCGCCGCCCCTCCTCCGACGTGGCTCACGACGTGCTCCTCATCAAGATCCAGCCCACCGAGGGGGTCTACCTGCAGTTCAACATCAAGCGCCCCGGCGATACCGACGAGGTCACGCAGGCGAAGATGGATTTCTGCCAGAGCTGCTCGCTCGAAAACCGCATCAACACCCCCGAGGCGTACGAGCGGCTGCTCGGCGCCTGCATCCGCGGCGAGCGGTCGTGGTTCTCCCAGTGGGACCAGATCGAAACGAGCTGGCGGTTCGTCGAACGCCTGCGGGAGCTCGGCCGCGCCGAAGGCCTGCCGGTCCTGAACTACGAGCCCGGCTCGATGGGCCCGCCCGAGGCGGACGCGCTGCTCGCGCGGTTCGGGCACGGCTGGTTCCATTGAGCGGGAAGCGCGGCGCGGGGGCTTTTCCCATGCGGGAAAAGCCCGGTCTTGCAAATCGCGGGGGAGTCCTATATAATAGGCAGTATAATCGTTGAATGATAGTGAAACCAAAGAGAACGGGTATCCGACGGAGACATTATGGTAACGAGCGTCATGCTTGCCGACAGAAATCCATGCCCGGCCCCGCGTCCTGGTACAATTGAAAAGGATATTGTTGTCAAAGCGGCTCCAAACCAAAACCCGGTTTGGAGCCGCTTTGGGTTTTACTGCCCTGATTCTGTCAGATTTAACAGGATTTGCACCCGTTCCCGCCGCCCGGACGGGCGTGCGGGACGGGAAAGAAGCGGGCGGCGGGTGTTTTATCGGGCTTCCCGGTGATACTACCTTATGACACGTTTTCAGGGAGATGTCGCCGGCGTATCCGCGCCGGAGGAGGGAAGGATTTTTGGAGACACGTATATTCGGATACGCGCGGGTGTCGACCCGGGACCAGAACGAAGACCGCCAGCTCATCGCGCTGGCGGAGGCCCGGGTGCGCCCGGAATTTCTCTTTGTGGATAAACAGAGCGGCAAGGACTTCAACCGTCCCGCCTACCGCAAGCTCTACCGGAAGCTCAAAAAAGGGGATATGCTCGTCGTTAAAAGCATCGACCGGCTGGGCCGCAACTACCAGGAGATCATGGAGGAGTGGCGCAACATCACCAAGAAGAAGGGCGCCGACATTCGCGTGCTTGACATGCCGCTGCTCGACACCAGCCAGAGCCGCGACCTGCTCGGCACCTTCATCAGCGACCTGGTGCTCCAGCTCCTCTCCTTCGTCGCCCAGAACGAGCGGGAGAACATCCGCCGCCGCCAGGCCGAAGGGATCGCCGCCGCCAAGGCGCGCGGGGTCGAGTTCGGCCGCCCCCATAAGTCGCTTCCCAACCACTTCGACGAGCTGCTCTGCCAGTGGCAGCGCAAAGAGCTGACCGCCGCCGAGATCGCCAAGCTGTGCGGCGTCAGCCGCTCGACCATCTACCGCCGCCGCAAGCAGACGGGTGAGAGCTGATTTGCCGCGCTGCGCCCGGCGGGGCTTTTTTCGCGCCCCTCCGGGGCGCTCCAGATGTGCCGCCTTCGGCGGCGGGGATTGCCGGGTCCCGCCCCGGCAGGCGGGGTACTTTCTTTGCGTCAAAGAAAGTACCCAAAGAAGGACGCCAAAGGACCCTCCGCCGGGTCCTTTGGAATCTCCGGGAGTACCTTGCCATGACCCGCAGGTTACCGCCGCTCCCCACGGGTACACCAGCTGAAGGCTCAATTCAGGTTGCGGGCGCTC
>NZ_JANFZX010000054.1:0-18835 GCF_024461615.1 Anaerotruncus sp. DFI.9.16 | reverse complement strand
CGCCGACTTCTTGGGCGCGCAAGAAGTCGGCCCGCCTGCCGGGGCGGGACCCGGCAATCCCCGCCGCCGAAGGCGGCTCATTCAGAGCGCCTCTACGAGGCGCGAAAAAGCCCTCCGGCCCTCGGGCGGAAAACCCAAGAAAGCCCAGGCCGGGGCGGGACCGGCAATCCCCATCTGCGCCGCTCCCTGAGCGGCAAAAAAGGAGAAGATCATGCCACAGGTATCCCTGATCAAAACGGAAAGCTACGACCCTGCGGAGGTGGAGCGGGCGGTTGCCCGCCACTTTGAGCTGCTCGGAGTGGAGGCGTTTTCGCCTGACGCGCGGGTGACGGTCAAGCCGAACCTGATTATGCGCTGCCCGCCTGAACGCACCGCCACGACCCATCCGGCGGTGATCGAGGCGGTCGTCCGCCAGCTTCAGGCGCGCGGGGCGCGGCGGATCACGATCGCGGACAGCCCGGGCGGGCTCTACACCCCGCAGATCCTCTCCGCCGCCTATGAGGCGACGGGGATGGCGGCGGTGGCCGGACGCACGGGCGCATCGCTCAACCTGTCGGCGGGCTCACGGAACGTGCATGTCGCGGAGGGGGCCCTCTGCCGCGACTTCGACGTCATCGACCCGGTCGCGGACGCGGATTTCGTGGTCAACTGCTGCAAGCTCAAGACCCACTGCATGACCACCCTCTCCTGCGGGGTCAAGAACCTTTTCGGCTGTGTGCCGGGACTTTTGAAGCCCCAGCTCCACTACCGTTTCCCGGACGGGGAGCAGTTCGCGCGGATGCTCGTCGACCTCTCGGTGCTCGTGAAGCCGGGCCTGACCGTCGCCGACGCGGTCGACGCGATGGAGGGGGACGGCCCCACCGGCGGCAGGCGTCGGCATGTGGGACTGACCGCCGCCGCGAAATACGACGGCCTCTACGCGCTCGACCTCATATTGGCGGGGCTGATCGGGCTCGGCCCCGACCGGGTGCCCATGCTCGCGGAAGCGGTGCGGCGCGGCCTCTGCCCGGACGGCGTCTCCGGCGTGGAACTGCTCGGGGACCCGCTGCCGCCGGTGATCGAAGATTTCCTCATGCCCGCGAGCAAAAAGCTCAATTTCAGCGGGAGCCTGCCGGGGCCGCTTGCAAAGGCGGTCGACTGGCTGGAGCCGCGCCTCGCCCCGCGTCCGAAGGTGCGGGAACGGGACTGCGTCGGCTGCGGCAGGTGCGCCGAGAGCTGCCCGGCAAAGACGATCACGGTGACGGGCGGCAAGGCGAAGATCGACTACGCAAAATGCATCCGCTGCTTCTGCTGCCATGAGATGTGCCCGGTCAGGGCGATCGATATCCGGTCGGTGCCCGTCTTCCGGTTTTTGAGCAAGGGCCGCTGAAGGGGTTCCCAAAAAGAGAAAGAGTGTGTTACAATAGAAAAAACGGCAGGTGATGGCGATGAAGAAAACGGTGATTGTCGACGCGCCCGGCAAGGTGAACCTTACCTTGGACGTCACGGGAAAACGCCCCGACGGCTATCACACAATCGATACGATCATGCAGGCGGTCGACCTGTGCGATACGGTGACGATCTCCCGCATGTCCGGGAAGGGCATCTACATATCCTGCGACCGGCAGATGATTCCCTGCGACGAGACGAACTACGCCCACATCGCGGCACGGAAGTTTTTCGAGCGGTTCGGCCAGCCGGACACGGCCATCTCGATCGATATTCAAAAGCGGATTCCGGTGCAGGCGGGCCTCGCGGGGGGCAGCGCGGACGCGGCCGGGGTGCTCGTGGGGCTCAACGCCCTCTTCGGGACGGGCGCGGACCGCGGGACCCTCTGTGAAATCGGTGTGCAGGTGGGCGCGGACGTGCCCTTCTGCATCGTGGGCGGCACCCGGCGCGCGCGGGGGATCGGCAACGAGTTCACCCCGCTGCCGCCCCTGCCCGCCTGCCATATCCTCATTGCCAAGCCCGGCCCGGGGATGTCCACCCCCGAGAGCTACCGCCGCTACGACGAGCGCGGCGTGAAGCGCCGCCCCGATATGGCCGCGCTGCTCCGCCAGCTCGAGGCGGGGGAGCTCAGGGCGTTTGCCCAGGGGATGGTCAACGTCCTCGAAGAGGTCGCCGACCTGCCCGAGATCCCCTTCCTGCGGGAGCGGATGTGCGAGGCGGGCGCGCTCGGCGCGCTGATGAGCGGGAGCGGCTCGGCGGTGTTCGGCATCTTCGAGGACCGCGGTCCCGCCAAGCACTGCATGCGCCGGCTCTATTCCCACGCGGAAGCGGTTTTCCTCTCCCGCGCGGTCACCTACGGGGCGGTCGTCCTCGATTTGTTGGACCGGGAGTCCTGAAGCCGAAAAGCCGCCTGACAAGGCGGCTTTTTTCGCGGGAAAACGGTTTGCGGCGTTTTAGAGGGCTCGGGCGCGCCGGGATGCGGCCGGTTTTGTGCGCAAAATTTCATCGGAATTTCAGCGTTTCTTCACACCGCGCCGAAAAAAGGCACACACAGGCGCGGTATGCTCTTCATGCCGGCAGGGAAAGCCGCCGGCTTTTCAGAGGTTTTCCTCCGCTGCGCGCGTGCGCAGTAAAATCAGTTTTTTCCAATCCCTCCAGCGAAAGGGCCGCCGCGAACCGGCGGCCCTTTCGCTGTCACGCCGGAAAAATGTGTGGGAAATTTCACGGCGATTTCAGGGAAAAAACACAGTGGTTACAAACCGGTAACACAAACGGGACGTACAATCTTTCCAGTGGATGCGGATGGACGCGTCCCGATCAAAACCGATTTTTTAAGGAGGACAAACCAACATGAAAAAAGCGCTATCCCTCTTGCTTTCCGCGGTGCTCGTCCTGAGCGCCGCCTCGGTCGCGGCGTTCGCGGCGGACAGCTTCTCCCTCGAGAAAGCCTATGATTCCGACGGCTGCTATTCCGAGGACGTCGGAGAAAGCGGCAACGGCGACATCACCGTCAGCGGCTCCTTCGCGATCGACGGTACGCTGGCGGTCTCGATCCCCGACCGCGTGGCCCCCGGCTCCACCTTCTATATCCCGCTCTTTGAGGACCCGACCGACAATGTGGGCGGCGTCGTGTACGAGGATATCACCAACACCGACTATTTCAAATTCAAGCTCGACAAGGACACCAACTCCAAGCTGATCAGCTCAATCACCGTCGTGACCGACAAGCGGCTGGCGGGCAGCGCGCGCACCTCCTACCTGAAGGTCGTGCTCAACGACATGACCGACACCGACGAGATGAAGACGGACGGCACGATCACCTTCAAGGCGAAGGCCGACCTCTCGAGCTACAGCGGCAAGAGCAGCAAGCCCGCCTCCTACGTGGACGACTCGACCGACACCTGGGAGTCGGGCGACACCGTCACGATTGACTACACCTTCTGGGTTAGCAACGAGAAGGCCACAAACGACGACAACCCGGACGTCGGCGACCGCGTCTACATGGACCCCGACGCGAACGACACCAACACCCTGATCTGGGGCGACGACCGCGCGGCCCTCAAATTTGACGCGGACGACGACGCCTCCAAGTTCTACGCGCGCCTGTCCACCTCCAACATGAGCGACGTCTACGCCGAGTACGGCGACCCCGTCGACGCCGACCTGTGGTTCTACAACTTTGTCGGCAGCCCGACCGTCCCGGCGACCTCCAAGGCGACCCTGACGCTGGGCATCCCGTGGGATGACGACGACGATTACACCCCCGATCCGGAGAGCTGCTACATCTACACGCTGGATTCCGACGGCTACCTGACCGACGTGACCGCCTCCTTCACCTACTCGGAGGACGATCAGGAGATCCCGGGCTGGTCGATCCGCACCCGCCAGCTGGGCACCTACATCGTCTCGGACACCGAGCTCGACGTCTATGCCTCTGACGACGGGGACATTGAAGACGTGGAAGACGACGCCACCGCCGACTCCACCGTCAGCGACGGCAAGGACATCCCGAACACCGGCTCGAGCGACATGGTGAACGTCGCGGTGCTGGCCGCCGTCCTGTCCCTCTCCGCCGCGGGCGCGGTCGCCTTCCGCAAGGCCGCGAAATAAAATTTGACAACCCCCTAACATCTCTCTCATCATCCTGAAAAGGGCCGCCGGAAAACCGGCGGCCCTTTTCCCCGCGCGGCGCAAAAACGCCCCGCTAAAAGGCGGGACGTTTTGATATCCGGGCGGGGATTGCCTGCCTGTCAGTTTTTGAGGCTCTGGAGCGGCGCGGGGATGCGCCCGCCGCGGTTGATGAAGCGTGCGGGGGAGAAGGTGTTGACCTTCATGATCGGCCCGCTGCCGAAAAGCCCGCCGAATTCGAGCTCCTCGCCGGCCTTGCGGCCGACGGCGGGGATGACGCGCACGGCGGTGGTCTTGGAGTTGACCATGCCGATGGCGGCCTCGTCTGCGATGATGGCGGCGATCACCTCGGCGGGGGTGTCGCCGGGGATGGCGATCATGTCGAGGCCGACCGAGCAGACGGCGGTCATCGCCTCGAGCTTTTCGATCGAGAGCGCGCCGCAGCGGGCCGCGTCGATCATGCCGGCGTCCTCCGAGACGGGGATGAACGCGCCCGACAGCCCGCCGACCGACGAGGAGGCCATGACGCCGCCCTTTTTGACCGCGTCGTTTAAGAGAGCGAGGGCGGCGGTGGTGCCGCAGCCGCCGCATTTCTCGATGCCGATCTCCTCGATGATGTGCGCGACCGAATCGCCCACGGCGGGGGTCGGCGCGAGGGAGAGGTCGACGATGCCGAACGGCACGCCGAGCCGGCGGCTCGCTTCGGTGCCGATGAGCTGGCCCATGCGGGTGATTTTGAAGGCGGTCTTTTTGATGAGCTCGGCCACGCCGGTGATGTCGAGGTCGTCGGGGGCGGCGGCCAGCGCGGCGCGCACGACGCCGGGGCCGGAGACGCCCACGTTGATGACGCAGTCGGGCTCGCCCGCGCCGTGGAAGGCGCCCGCCATGAAGGGGTTATCCTCCGGCGCGTTGCAGAAGACGACGAGCTTCGCCGCAGCAAAGCAGTTGTTGTCGGCGGTGATCTCGGCGCAGCGCCGGACCACCCGGCCCATCATCCGCACCGCGTCGAGGTTGATGCCCGTCTTGGTGGAGCCGATGTTGACCGACGAGCAGACGTGGTCGGTGCGCTTGAGCGCCTCGGGGATGGCGTTGATCAGCGCCTCGTCCCCGGCGGCGAAGCCCTTGTGGACGAGGGCGGAAAAACCGCCGATGAAGTTGACCCCCACCTCGCAGGCGGCGCGCTCGAGAGCGAGCGCGTACTGCACCGGGTCGCCGCCGCTCGCGGCCGCGAGCATGGCGATGGGGGTGACGGAGATGCGCTTGTTGATGATGGGGACGCCGTACTCCATCTCGAGCGCCTCGCCCGTTTTGACGAGGTCGCGGGCGCAGCGGGTGATCTTTTGGTAGACCTTCTCACAGGAGCGGGAGAGGTCCCCGTCCGCGCAGTCGAGCAGGGAAATGCCCATCGTGATGGTGCGGATATCCAGGTTCTGGTCCTGGATCATGTGGATCGTCTCAAGGACGTCGCTGGTGTTGATCATAGCAGTGGTTCTCCTTCGTCGATGGCCCCGAAGCGCCTTAAATTCTGTGCATCGAGTTGAAGACGTCCTCGTGCATGACGTGGATCGAAAGGCCGGATTCCTCGCCGAGGCGGTTCATCTGGTAGACAAGCTCGGACATCTCGCAGTTGACCTCGGAGATGTCGATCATCATGATCATGCAGAAGAGGTCCTGCAGGACGGTCTGGGTGACCTCGATGATGTTGGCGTTGGATTCGGCGCATTGGTTGGCGACTTTGGAAAGGATGCCCACATGGTCCTTGCCGATGACGGTTAAAACAGCACGCATATCGTCGTACCTCCCAAAAATCTCCCGGGCGTGCCCGGAGCTTTTAAACGATAAGATAGTATAGCACAGAATTTACAAAAATGCTATACTAATTCGGGCATTTGTGCTATACTATCTTAATTAAAATGTTTTTACGATCATCCGGCCCGGGGAAGGGCCGCGACGGAAGCGAGGGGGTTTCATGTTCATCAATCTATTCGACAGCCATACCCATTCGGACAACTCGAACGACGGCCACCACTCGATCATGTTTATGTGCGAAAAGGCGGTGGAAAAGGATATTTCCGGCATCTGCGTCACCGACCACTGCGAGCTGCGCACCTGGGCGCAGGAAAAGTACGAGCTGCGCATCCGGCAGTCGGTGTTCGAGGCGGCCAAGGCGCGCCGGGTCTTCAACGGCAAGCTGGCCGTCATGGCGGGCGTCGAGCTGGGCGATGTGCTCTATGACCCGGCGCTGACCGACAAGGTGCTCGCCTCCTTCAAGTTCGACATGGTGATGGTCTCCCAGCACAACACGGTGCAGGGGGAGGACATCTACTACTGCGACTTCGGCGACTGGAGCCCCCGGGACATCGACCGTTACCTCGAGTGGTACTTCCGCTACCTGCTCGACGTGGCGAAGCTCGACAAGTTCGACGTGCTCGGGCACCTGACCTACCCGGTGCGCTACCTTACCGGCGAGCACAAGATCCCGGTCAACCTCTCCCGGTACGACGACATCATCGACGCGATTTTGAAGACGACCGCGCGCAACGGCCGCGCCATCGAGATCAACACCTCCGGCCTCTGGCAGAAGCTCGGGGACACGATGCCGCCGCTCAAGTACGTCAAGCGCTACCGCGAGCTGGGCGGCGAATACATCACCCTCGGCTCCGACGCGCACGCGGCGGACCGGATCGGCGACGGGATCGCCGCAGGCATGCAAATGCTGATCGACACGGGCTTTACGGCCTTCACATTTTATAAGGAGCGCCAGCCGCTTCCCTTTAAAATCATCTGACAAAGGAGTTGGGTACCATGCTGGACACCGAAAAATTGCTGAAACTGATCGCGGAGGACGCGAAGCTGACCAACGCGCAGCTGGCGGCGATGCTGGGCGCGCGGGAAGAGGAGGTCGCGTCCGCGGTCGCCTCGCTCGAAAAGGAAGGCATCATCAAGGGCTACAAGGCGCTGATCGACTGGGACAAGACCGACCGCAACCTCGTGTCCGCGCGCATCGAGATCAAGGTGATCCCCAAGGGCAGCATGGGCTTTGAGGAGATCGCCTACACGATCTCCCAGTTCCGCGAGGTGGAGACCTGCTACCTGATGAGCGGCGGCTACGACCTGGCGCTCACGATCAGCGGCAAGACCTTCAAGGACATCGCCCTCTTCGTGGCGCACCGGCTCGCGCCGCTCGAACCCGTCCAGTCGACGAGCACCCACTTTGTGCTGAAAAAGTATAAGGAGCGCGGGCTGCTCATGGTCGACGATGTCAAGGACGAGAGGGAGGTAACCTCCCTGTGATGGACTACGACAAAATCCTGTCCCGCCGCGCCGTCGCGCTGAAGCCGTCGGGCATCCGCCGCTTTTTCGACATCGCGGCCGAGATGGACGACGTGATCTCGCTGGGCGTGGGGGAACCGGACTTCAAGACCCCCTGGAGCATCCGGCGCGCGGGCATTGAGAGCCTCGAGCGCGGACACACCTGGTACACCGCGAATTCCGGACTCGCGCCCCTCAAAAAGGAGATCGCCGGCTACCTGCGCCGCCGCTTCACCCTCGAGTACGACGCGAAGACGGAGGTGCTCGTCACGGTGGGCGGCTCGGAGGCGATCGACCTTGCCATCCGCACGCTGGTGAACCCGGGCGACGAGGTGCTCGTGGTGGAGCCCTCCTTCGTCTGCTACACCCCGATCACCGCGCTGACCGACGGCGTTCCGGTGCCGATCGCCACAAAGCCGGAGGACGGCTTCCGCCTGACGCCCGAGGCGCTGCGCGCCGCGATCACGCCGAAAACCAAGCTGCTCGTGCTGCCCTTCCCCAACAACCCCACGGGCGGGATCATGCGGCGGGAGCATCTGGAGGCGGTCGCCGAGGTGCTGCGCGGCACCGACATCATGGTGCTGTCCGACGAAATCTATGCCGAGCTCACCTACGGCGGCGAACGCCACGTGTCGTTCGCGGAGATCGACGGGATGAAGGAGCGCACGGTCATCGTCAACGGCTTTTCCAAGAGCTACGCGATGACCGGCTGGCGGCTCGGCTACGCGGTGGGCCCGGCCCCCGTGATCGCCCAGATGACCAAGGTGCACCAGTTCGCGATCATGTGCGCGCCCACGACGAGCCAGTACGCCGCCGTTGAGGCGCTCAAAAACTGCGACGGCGACATCGAGGAGATGCGCGATTCCTACGACATGCGCCGCCGCCTGCTGGTGGACGGGCTCAACCGGATGGGCCTGCGCTGCTTTGAGCCGGAGGGCGCGTTCTACGTCTTCCCGAGCATCCGGGAGACCGGCATGGCAAGCGGCGAATTCTGCGAAAAGCTGCTGGCCGCCGAGCATGTGGCGGTCATCCCCGGCGACGCGTTCGGCGAAAGCGGGGAGGGCTTCGTGCGCATTTCCTACTCCTATTCGGTCAATCATTTACTGGAGGCGCTCAAACGGATCGAGCGGTTCCTCAAAACCCTGTAACCCAACCACATCTTCCGCCCGCTATGGAGCGGGCGGAAGTTTCTTTTTGAAATTGGAGCGTGAGGACCATGCCGTTGGACGGCGTCTTTTTAAGCCAGCTCAAGCGGGAGATCGAGGACCGGATCGTCGGCGGACGGGTGGACAAGATCCACCAGCCCGCGCGCGAGACGATCGTCATCGCCATGCGCGCGCAGGCGGGCAACCACAAGCTGCTCGTCTCCGCGTCGGCCTCCAACCCGCGGCTGCATTTTACCACCCTGCCGCAGGACAACCCCAAATCCCCGCCGATGTTCTGCATGCTGATGCGCAAGCACCTGACCGGCGCGAAGCTCGTCAGCATCACCCAGGCGGGGCTCGACCGCGTGCTGCACCTGCATTTTGAAACGGCGAACGAGCTGGGCGACCGGGTCGTTTTGACGCTTGCCGTCGAAATCATGGGGCGGCACAGCAACATCATCCTCGTCGGGCCCGACGGGCGCGTCGTCGAC
This sequence comes from Anaerotruncus sp. DFI.9.16, assembly GCF_024461615.1. NCBI lineage: Bacteria > Bacillati > Bacillota > Clostridia > Eubacteriales > Oscillospiraceae > Anaerotruncus > Anaerotruncus sp. DFI.9.16. The sequence continues at coordinate 9,831 of NZ_JANFZX010000054.1, read as the reverse complement.
GCGATCAAGCGGGTGAGCGACGAGATGAGCAGCGTGCGCCCGGTGCTGCCCGGCATGGCGTATACCCATGTGCCGGCACAGGACCGGCTGAACATCTACACGGCGGCCCCGTCCGAAATCGTCGCGCGGCTGCGCGCGGGGAAGGACGCCGAGCTCTCCAAGGCGCTGCTCGGCGCGCTCGAAGGGATGAGCCCGCTCGTCTGCCGCGAGATCGCCCACAACGCGGCGCGCGGGGAGGAGACGCTCGTCTCCCAGTTGGACGGCGAACGGGAGACGCGGCTTAAATTCTACCTCGCCCAGCTCTCCGACCGGCTGAATTCCGGCGGCGCGCGCCCGACAATGCTCGTCGACGGCACGGGAAAGCCCAAGGACTTCTCCTACCTCGACCTGAACCAGTACGGGCACGCCCTCGTCTGCCGGGAATACGACAGCTACAGCGCGTTGCTCGACAGCTTTTACAGCGAGCGGGACCGCATCGACCGGATGCATCAGCGGGGCGCGGACCTCCTGAAGCTGCTGGTCAACCTCAGCGACCGGACGGCGCGCAAGCTGGCCGCCCAGCGGGAGGAGCTGCGGGCGTCGACCGAGCGGGAGACGCTGAAAATCTACGGCGACCTCATCAACTCAAACCTCTACGCGCTCGAAAAGGGGACGCCCTTCGCGGAGCTGGAAAACTATTACGAGGAGGGCGCGCCGAAGGTCAGGATTCCGCTTGACCCGATGCTGACCCCGAGCCAGAACGCCCAGCGTTACTACGCGCGCTACCGCAAGGCGGACACCGCCGAAAAGAAGCTGCGCGCGCTGATCGCGCAGGGGGAGGCGGAGCTCGGCTATTTCGACACGGTGTTCGACGAACTGGCGCGCGCCTCGCTCGAAAGCGAGCTGAACGCCATCCGCGACGAGCTGGCCGGGCAGGGCTATATCCGCCGCGCCCCCAGACGCGGCATGAAGGAGGAGAAGCTCCCGCCGCTCAAATACCGTTCGGACGACGGGTTCACCATCCTCTGCGGGCGCAACAACCTGCAAAACGACCGGCTCACCCTGAAGGACAGCCGCAACGGCGACCTCTGGCTGCACACCCAGAAGATCCCCGGCTCCCATGTGGTGGTCGTGACGGAGGGGAAAACGCCTCCCGACCGCACGATTGAACAGGCGGCGGTCATCGCGGCCTGCAATTCCAAGGCGCGGGAATCGGGCAAGGTGGCGGTCGACTACACCGAAATCCGCAACGTGCGCAAGCACCCGGCGGGCAAGCCGGGACTCGTGCTCTACGAGCCCTACCAGACCGCCGTGGTCGCGCCCGACCTCGAGCTGGCGGCGCGGCTTTTGCAGGGCCGGTAAAAGACGACAAAAAACGGACAGGCGGCTGCCTGTCCGTTTTTCATACCCAAAAGGGGAAACTTACTTCATGGAGTTCTCGTACGCTTCGATCATCTTTTTGACCATCTGGCCGCCGACAGAACCGGCTTCACGGGAGGTCAGGTCGCCGTTGTAGCCCTGCTTGAGGTTGACGCCGACTTCGCGGGCAGCTTCCATCTTAAACTTATCGAGGGCTTCACGAGCCTGCGGGACAACAGGATTGTTGGAAGAATTGTTAGACATGTTAAAATACACTCCTTAAATTTTTCTGAAGAATGTTTCGCGTTTGCAGTAATAGTATGAGCGCGTACGGAATGATTATAACTGCCAAATCCTGCGCGGCAATCCAGATTCCGCCGCTTTTTGCAGGAGGCGCGCCCCGGCCTGGGCCGCGGCCTTGCTCGCATATCCGCCCCCTGGGGCGGATATGCAAAAACAGACGCCATGCGTCTGTTTTTAAGGCCGCGGGCCGGGCGGAATGCGCCAGAGGGGCGCGGCGGCCAGCGGATTCTGCTTTCCCATGAGGCAGAAGATCGCGGCGGCGGCCAGCAGCTCGAACGGTTCGAGCTTTCCCGAGAAGGAGACGGGCAGTTCAAAGGGCTCCACCGGGGTCCCGTCGAAGGCGGTGAGCTGGCGCTGGAGGGAGATCACCGCGCTGTCCACCGTGAAGGAGGAGAGGGTGAGGGTGTCGGAGGTGCCGAGCCCGCAGGTGACGGCGGGGAGCCTGCGTCCGGCCACGGCGGAAAGCACCGCGGGGTCGGCGCTGTCGATGATCGCGACGGCGTTTTTACAGGAGAACTCCCGCGGCAGCTCGCCCTTCCTGCGGACGATGAACGCGGCGTTTTCACACGCGATCTGGTAAAAGGCCCGCTGGGAGAGAAAGACGATATCGGGGCCGTCCCCTGAGAACGCGGCCCTGTCGGTATCCGCGCAGAGCATCGAAAGCGCGCCGCCTGTGCGCAGCAGCTCCCGCAGACGCCTGCCGGGGTCGCCCGCAGTGACGACCACCATCGGCACCACCCGCCAATCCACAAAATTTTGTATTCTGCGGATAGTTTCCCCTCGGGGGAAAAGAAAATCCCCCGCCGAGCGGGGGATTTAAAAAAACTTTACGGGGTTACGCCTCTTCGATCATCCGGACAAGCGCCTGTTTGGACTGGAGGCCGACCATGCGGGCCGCCTCCTCGCCGTTTTTGAAGAGGATGACGGTGGGGATGGACATGACGCCGTAGCGGGCCGCGAGATCGGGCTCCTCGTCGATATCCACCTTGCCGATGACGGCCTTGCCGTCCATCTCTTCTCCGAGCTGTTCGATAATGGGGCCGAGCATCTTGCAGGGACCGCACCACGGCGCCCAAAAATCAACCAGCACGGGTCCGGCGGCGCCGAGCGCTTCGGTATCGAAGGTATCCTTTGAAAAATGAACCACAGACATCTATAAAGCCTCCCAGATTGTTTTCTTATCCCTATTATACACGGATCAAAATTCTCATCAAGTCTTTTGCGGACATTTTCCCCACGGGACGGTGTTTTTTGAAAATGTCCTTCCGTCGTATCTTTCCCAATCCGTTCCCCGCCATGCACCAACATTTTTCCAAAAATATCGGCAGAGGACTTGACTTTTTCGAGATGTGCGATATAATATAAGTCGTGACTTGTGCATATTGCCCGATTGTGTAAAGGTAGCACGACAGACTCTGACTCTGTTTGTCTGGGTTCGAATCCTAGTCGGGCAGCCATCGAGGTGTGGCTCAGTTTGGTAGAGCGCTGCGTTCGGGACGCAGAGGCCGCAAGTTCAAGTCTTGTCACCTCGACCATCAAAAGACCGCTGACTTTTGTCGGCGGTCTTTTGCTATGTTTGTAACAATGTGAGATTGAAGCTACGATTCTAACTGTAAATATGATTACACCCGAATGCAAGATCGAGTGTTAAGACTTACTGGATTTGTATAGCATTTTTCTTATAATGTGCTACAATATAAAAAAGGGGGATATGTATGGAATTAAAGGATTGGTTGTTGTTGTTGATTCCTATTTTTTTTAACGGTCTCATAATATATTTAGTACAGGCAACTTTTCAGAAAAAAATCAAACGAGATGAGCATAAAGATGAAGTCAAAAGAAAGATAAGCAATGAATTCTTTTCGCTGCTGCTTAACTCGAAAGAAACTTTTAGAAGCTTAGGGCACTATTTGGAAGCAAATCAAAATAGTCCCGATCAATTTGGCGTGTATCTCGGAAATTTCAATCTAAGCATTCGAAGACTTTTAGATTATTATGGTGACTACAAACTATATTTAAAAGATTTTTCTTTGACGGTAGATACTTTAAATACCACGTTTGAGGAATACATAAGCTATATGCTTCCCTATCAACATCAACAGATAGCTGATGACATAAGAATAAAATTACAGGAATATATCAATAAACTTTTCAAATTGATATGTAACGCGTCAGATCAATATTTAAAAAACATATAACTTGATGACTCGTTTTTGCGAAAATGCAGCTTGCTAATTGCCTGTAAATTATTGATATGACAGGGTTTCTCCAAGTCCTATAATTACACTCCGACCATCAAAAGACCGCCGACTTTTGTCGGCGGTCTTTTTTGATTTGTACGGGATGCTGTGGACACCGTCCACAGATAAGAGACACAGAATGGAACAGCGGACCGCCCGCGTGCGTGGCCAGGACTCCTTTGCCATAGGGCCATCGACTCAAGTCTGAGCCGATGGCCTTTTTTATTAAAAAGTAAGCGGCACGAAGCAGGTTTGCTTCCGGCCGCTTTTTTGTTTATCGCTGGTCCATAAGCCTAAATCCTGAAAATTGTCAAGACGAAATTTAGCACGCTAGACCGGATAATTGGACGGGCGAACTGATACAATGTAAGCATACAGAACGTATGTTCCCTAAAAAGGCAAACTTTTAAGAAGAGGCGGCTTAGGAGGGGGTGAAGAGAAAAAAGCAATTTCAGGGTGGGATGGCGGGTTTCTATAAACAATACAGCATAAAGGGAGGAAATTTCATGCCAAGCACAAACAAACTGCCAAATTCGGATTTAAACCAGTGGGTGGCAAGCGATCGGCCGGTGATGGAGGATTTTAACCGCGACAACGAGATCATCGACGGGCTTGTGGGACACCTCAAAAAGACGCCCTATGTCGGTACGGACGGCTATTGGTATGTGTGGGACACCGACGTCGCCGAGTATGTCAAGAGTGAAACCAAGGCGCGCGGTGAAATCGGCCCGCAGGGCCTGAAGGGAGAACAAGGACCGCAGGGCCCGAAAGGCGATACCGGCGAAAAAGGAGACACCGGCGCGGGGTTCCGGGTGCTGGGGCTCTTTGAGTCGGCGGCGGCGCTTACCGAAGCGCACCCGAGCGGTACGGCGGGCGACGCCTATGCCGTTGGGACCGCGGCGGGCAACCGCATCTATATCTGGTCTGACGAAAACGTGTGGAAGGACATCGGCGTATTGCAGGGTCCGCAGGGCTTGCAGGGCGAACAGGGCCCGCAGGGTGTTCCCGGACCTCAGGGTGCGATCGGTCCGACTGGTGAACCGGGGCCGAAAGGGGAACAAGGCGTTCAGGGGCCGACTGGACCGAAGGGCCCCAAAGGGGACCCCGCCGCAATCAATGGGAAAACGCCTGATGCGGGCGGTGCGATTTTCCTGACGGCGGATGACATCCCGGAGACCGATGGGCGCAAGTTCGTGAGTCCGGAGGAAAAGTCCGGCTGGAATGGGAAAGCGTCCCCGGCGAGGAACGTCACAGCGACGCTGACGGCGGCGGGCTGGATGGGCGACGCGGCCCCCTATACGCAGGCATTGGCTGTCGCGGAGATCGTGGGAGCGGAGACGCCGGGGACCATCGGGCTTGCGGCGGCCACGACCGCCGAGCAGTATGACGCGGCAGCGGCAGGAAAGCTGCTGCTCACGGCGCAGACCGCCGGACAGGTCACGGTATCCGCACTGGGCGAAAAACCGGGCATGGATATCCCGGTGCTCATTACGATTGTGGGGTGACAGAATGTTGAACACAGCATTCCCATGTGACAGCGGCGGCGGGAGTAACCCGCTGAAACTACCGGAATTCGAGTATACCGGCCAGAACCAGACGGTCCTCGAGGAGGGCGTCGGCTGGAAAATCAAGTTTTTAACGAGCGGCACCTTTACATTGATTTCTCCCGACGCGCTCAACATCGACGTGTTTCTTGTCGGTGGTGGTGGCGGTGGGGGCAGTTGGAGCTCGTGGAGTTACAAGACAACGCATGACTTTTATTCTGGTGGTGGAGGCGGTGGTGGGTATACCTCCACACAGGCTTTGGTTGTGCAATCGGGCATAGGATACCAGATTGTCATTGGCGCGGGGGGAGTAGGGCAAACAACAGTAGATCGTAGCTTATCCGCCAATGGGACGGACGGAGGGAGCACATCCGCCTTCGGATTTGCAGCGGCCGGTGGGAAAGCCGGAAATGGAGAGAATTTAAATGGAGCTGCTGGGGCTGGTGGAAATAATGGTGGAAAGGCCGGACGTTATCGTTCATCTGGAGAAAGGGTTTATCCTACCGGCGGAGGGTCTGACGGTAGCGGGCAAGGCACGACCACCCGTGAATTCAGCGATCTGAGCGGCGAAGATTACGCGGGCGGTGGTGGCGGCGGTGGCATAAGCGCCGATGGATTCAGTGCAAGTATGGATGGCGGCTCCGGCGGAGCAAATGGTGGGGGGCCCGGATTGAACGACTCTTCGAGTACAACAATTGGAGGGAAAACGCCTCTTCTCGGGAATACACGTCAAGGCGGCGGCGGTGGTAATTATGGCGGTGGAGGCGGAGGCGCAGCCAGCGAAGGCGGCGCTGATGCCGGCGGTACAGGCGGACAAGGCATCTGTATCATCCGAAATCACAGAGAGGAGAAAACAGTATGAATTACGCAATCATCCAAAACGGCGTGGTGGTGAACATGATCGTCATCGCGCCCTACAACACATCCGATTTCCCGGACGCGGTGCCGGTAGGGGACAAGCCGGTCGGCATCGGGGACGAGTACCGGGACGGGAAGTTCTGGCGGGACGGCGCGGAGGTTTTGTCCCCAACTGAGCTCTCCACGGTAAAAACACAAGGAATTTTGAAACGTATCTTCAGGAGGTAATCAAGTATGCTGACAAGTTGCTTTTTGTCCGGAGGAGGTTCACCCTCCTCCGGAGGGTGGATCGAAGTGCCGCAGTTTACATACACCGGTCAGTCAGAGACCATCGTCGAAGAGGGCATCGGCTGGAAAATCCGGTTTCTGACCTCGGGCACTTTCACGCTGCTTTCCCCGGACCGCATGATGATCGACGCCTTTCTCGTCGGCGGCGGTGGCGGCGGGGCTAAGAGTTCCACCACAACCGGAGAAGGACCTGGCGGTGGTGGCGGAGGCGGCTTAACCGGAACCTACTTTGTTCAGGTCGAAAAAGATGTCCCGTATGAAATCGCAATTGGTGCAGGGGGAGAAACCGGGATAAATGGCGGCGTTACCCATGCTTTTGATTTTTACATCGAGGGAGGCTTCGGTTCTCATAATTATATTGGTGGTGATGGCGGAAACAACGGCGGGAACGGATCGGCAAACTCTGGATATTCTGGCAAAGACGGCGCTTCTGACGGTAACCCTGGTCAAGGTACGACAACCCGTGAGTTCGGCGAGCCTGACGGTGAGGACTACGCTGGCGGCGGAGGAGGTGGAGGATACCACGCCAATAACGGTTCGGGCAATCAAAAAGGAGGTGCTGGTGGTGCATCTGGTGGTATAGGGGGAGATGCGTCCAATCGTTACAGCGTTGGACGCCCCGGGTCAAATATTGACGGGAAAGGCGGAAAAGGCGGGGGTGCAGTATCTAACTATGCTGGCGGAGGCGGCGGAGGTGGAAACTATGGCGGAGGCGGCGGGGGCGCTGGTTTGGCTTATCCGGGGGGCTTTGGCAAAACCGCTTCCGGCGGTGCTGGCGGTCAAGGCATCGTCATCATCCGCAACCATCGTGCGAAACAGGCAACTTTATCGGATTGAAACGAAAAGGAGAATAAAATGGCAAGTACAAATAAATTCCCGAACACCGGTCTAAACCAGTGGGTCGAGACAGACAAACCCGATATGGCCGACTTTAATCGCGATAACCAGCTGCTGGACGCGATGGTGGGCCATCTGACCAGGACGCCTTACATCGGTGCGGACGGCTACTGGTATATCTGGGATCAGGAGCTGAAGGATTACTCCAGATCCAACCAGCGGGCGCAGGGAGAAACCGGCCCACAGGGGATCAGGGGGCCCGCCGGTCCGGAAGGCCTACAGGGGGAACCGGGCGCGGGGCTGAAGATCCTCGGGCTGTTTGCTACCGTGGAAGCGCTTTCACAGGCCCACGGCACAGGCGGCAGCGGTGAAGCATATGCGGTGGGGACTGCCATGGAGAATGAGATCTATATCTGGTCCACGGATCAGAATGCGTGGGTAAGCGTGGGGGCATTGCAGGGACCGCAGGGTCCACAGGGCGAAGCCGGTCCGCAGGGACCGGAAGGCAAAGCGGGCCCTCAGGGAGTTAAAGGCCCGGTCGGACCTGCGGGCCCGCGAGGAGAAACAGGACCGCGCGGTGAAGCGGGCCCCCAGGGACCGAAAGGCGAACCGGGCGCATCTCGGATCGTTACGGTGACGCTCGGCGTGGCGGACTGGACGGAAGATCCGGATCAGGGCTGGTGGACACAGCCCGTTTCCGACAGCCGGATCGTTGACGGGACCGTCTTGGAAATGACTTTCCCGGCGGCATATCTGAGCCAGCTCGAAGCAGATGGAAGCGTGATCATTCTGCGCAACAAGAACGGCGCAGCAACCGCATATGCGTTAAAGGCTGCGCCCACAGCGGACCTTGTTGCACAGATTGAAATCAGAAAGGTGGATATGTAAATGGATACTTGGAGCAATTTTGTTGGAAGCCGGGGAGGAAGCGGCGTAGGACATATGATGCAGCAGGTGAAACTTCCGCGCAGTACGCTGAGCGGGCGGTCCTCCAGTTTTATGCAGGAACTGACCATGAACCTGACGGGATGGACCAGCTACGGCTACAATATGTCGCTGACTTGGGGTGATACCGTATATGTTCAGGTGAAGAACGCGCTGTTAACGTATCATCGTAGCACCAAAACGCAAGGGGACAACATTCGTATGATGGGAAACTACGACGAAAACACTCGCTTTGTACAGATCATTGTCGATAAGAGAGCCTTCCTGCTATCCGGATACACACTCTTCTTCAGCGTGTTGGATTTGGAGTCCGGGCAGGTCACTAAATTGAGCGCACCTCCTTATGGATTAAATTATTATTATAATCAAGCGGCGAATATCTTACCTGTCATGCGCTATGACCGCGCTTATAACAAGATTTATGCAGCGATTCCTATTCGGTACTATCCTAACAATACGGCTTTAAATGGCTACGAATTAGCTGTGTATGATGTGGCCTCCAATACTTGGACATTGCTCAATCGAAACCCGGATTTCTGCAAAGCATCAAATAATTCGGGGAAAGGCTGTTTAATCGACTTTAACGAGGATACAGTCAAATTTGTCAGCAATATGGGACGTTCTTCCGGAGCGCCTTGGAGCTTTACCACCCCCAGAAACGCGTCCCCCAGCGGAGGGGTTTTTAATACAACAGAAACGATCTATACGCAATTGCGCGGAAACACGGACGGCCATGGCTCCAGCGCAACAATCGTGCAGACGGATGATAAAGTATTCGGCCTGCAGGGGAGCAAGCTCTTTACCTTCGATCTGTTCACGGGAGAGACCAGCGATGAGAGCCTGTTTGGAGCGGTCCCGGTTTCCAACAGCGGGAACTATCCGGCCGTGCAGGCCTATGGATGCAACTACTGCGATGGAAAGCTGTGGTACTGCGACGGCCAGCGGCTGTTCTCGTTGGATTACGACTTGACTGTAAAACCGGACGGCCCTCTGGTGTGGAAAATTTTTAAGGGGCAGAAATACAGCGCTCCGGACCCGATCACACTGTATAATCCCGACGGCAGTACTTTGGAGATCACCGCCGGGCAGCAGGAGGCGGCGGCAGACATCGAAATCCATATTGGCGAGTATGACAACAACCAGACGGACAAATATCTGCTGATTGAGAATTGAGGGGAAAAGGATGAATACATACTTTGAGTTTGACGGGACGCAGACGGTAAACGGCGCCGCTCCGGAAACGATCATTCAAGCCTTCGGATGGACAAAGGACAAGCCTCTTTGGTTCATTGAGGTGGACGGAGAAATCCGTTACAACCTGGTCGGCAGCGAAGACGATGTAAAGGCGTTCATCGGGGAAGGCGAAGCTCCGCAGGAATAGGGACAAGTTGACCGGGAGCCGTCCCCATGGGCGGCTCCCCTTGAAAGGAGACAGAATATGAGCCCGCGAAAAACGGACGGATGCACCTGGGAACAAT
>NZ_JANFZX010000053.1:0-19879 GCF_024461615.1 Anaerotruncus sp. DFI.9.16 | reverse complement strand
CCCCCCCCCCCCCCCCCCCCGCCCCCCCCCCCCAAGGCTCCCCCGGCGTTCGCCGCGGGGCCGGGGCGGAAAACCGCGCGGCTGCGCCGCGCACGCGCGCAAAGCGCGCGAACGCGCCCGCGGGCGCGTTGTTTTCCGCCCGGCGCGCCCTCAGGTCCACTCCTTCCACACGTCGGGGCAGTAGCCGACGGTGGCCTGCTTTCCGTTTCGCACGATGGGGGTCTTGAGCACCGAGGGATATTCCATCAGCTTGTCCGCGATGTTCTCCTCCCCGGCGAGGTAGGCGATGAAGGATTTGTCGTAGTCCTTCGACTTCTCGTCAACGAGCGCCCTCACGCCGCCGACGGCGCGCCGGACGCTCTCGAATTCCCCCTTGCTCATGCCGTAGCGGAGGAGGTCAACGCTCTGGAATTTGACGCCGCGCTCCTTAAAGTACCGCTCGGCCTTTTTGGTGTCGAAGCACTTGGCCTTGCCGAAAATCTGAATGTTCATACCCTGCTCCTGAAAAAGTTTTCGATCTCCTCCCGGCTGCCCGAGAGGGTCCCCTGCACGAGCTCGGGGCTTCCGCCGCCGCGCCCCGAGAAGGCGGCGTTCAGCTCCCTACCGAGCGGGCGCACGTCGCTGTGCGCGCTGCCCGCCGCGTATTTCCAGCCCTCCCGTTCGCTCCCCGAGAGGACCGCCGCCACCCCGCACCGCTCACAGAGCGCGAGGCAGAACCGCCGCAGCGCGGGCGGCTCCATCGCGTCCTCGAAGAGGAGGGCGTAGGTCGCGCCCTCCTCGACCACGCTGGCGCGGTAACGGAAGAGCTCCTCCTGAAGACGCGCGGCGCGCAGCTTCAGCGCGTCGTTTTCCGCCTGCATCCGTTCCACCGCCCCGGCGAGCTCCCCGACCTTGGCGGAGAGCATCCCCGAGACCGCGTAGGCCTGCGCGTTCTTCTCGTTGTAATCGGTGAGCGCGCGGTCCCCGCAGAGCAGCCACACCCGCACGCCGCCCTTGTACCGCTGGCTCGTCAGCAGCTTGATGACGCCGATTTCGCCCGTGCGCCGCACATGGGTGCCGCAGCAGGCGCACACGTCGCTGCCCGGCACCGTCACGATGCGCACCCGGCCGGTGAGCTCCTTCTTGCTGCGGTAGTCGAGCGAGGCAAGCTCCTCAGGGGCGGGGTATTCCGCCCCGACGGGCAGGTTTTCCCACACTGCCTCGTTGGCCAGCCGCTCGACCCGCGCAAGGTCGTCCGCCGTCAGCTCGCCGTTTAAATCGATCGTCACGGCGTCGCGCCCCATGTGGAAGCCGACGTTGTCCAGCCCGAAGAGCCGGTGGATGATGCCCGAGACGATGTGCTCGCCGGTGTGCTGCTGCATCCGCGAAAAGCGCGCCTCCCAGTCGATCGCGCCCGCCGCCCGCTCGCCCACCGGAAGGGGCGCGTCGGTCGTGTGGAGGATTTCGCCCTCCTTTTCGTGTACATCGAGCACCCGCGCGCCGCCGAGGGTTCCCGTGTCGGCCGGCTGGCCGCCCCCCTCGGGGTAGAAGGCCGTCCGGTCGAGGGTCACGAGCCAGCCCCCCTCTGCCGGGACGCAGCCGGTCACCTCCGCCTCGAATTCGCGCAGGTAGGCATCCTCCTCATAGAGCTTGTCCGTCATGTTAACAGCCTCTCCCATTCCGCCGGGCAAAAACCCGCCAGCAAAAAATCCGCTCCCACGACGAGCGGGCGTTTGACGAGCATCCCGTCGGTCCCGAGCAGGGCGAGCTGCGCCCCCTCGTCCATCTCCGGCAGGCGGTCCTTGAGCCCCAGCTCGCGGTATTTCATCCCGCTCGTGTTGAAGAGCCTTTTGACCGGCACACCCGCGCGCGCCGCCCACTCCCGCAGCTCCTCCGCCGTGGGGTTCGCTTCGACGATGTGCCGGTCGGCATAGTCCACGCCATGCTCGTCGAGCCACCGCTTTGCCTTTTGGCAGGTGCTGCATTTGGGATACTCCAAAAATAGTACGCTCATTCGCTCTCCTCCTCGATGATCTCCTGCACCCGCCCCACCTGGCCGTCCTCCAGCATCACCTTGATGCCGTGCGGATGGGTGCCGCTTTTGGTGAGCAGCCGCCCGACCCGGCCGCGCGTGCGCCTGCCGGTCGGCTGGTCCTTTTTGAGCACGATATCCACCAGCATCCCCGGCCGGATATCCGCCCGCCTGTGTCCGTCCATCCTTCCACCCCCGTTTCACTGCCCTCTAGTTTACCACGGAAACGCCCCGCGCACAATGATTCCGCGCGCAAAAAGCGCCCCCTTCGCGGAAGGGGGCGCTTTCTTTCAGATCTCCCCGCGCACCGCCCGGTGGCAGGCCACCTGGCACCCGGGCGCCACCTCGGTGAGCGCCGGCTCGGCGGCTCGGCATTCGTCGGCGGCGAAGGGGCAGCGGGTGTGGAACCGGCAGCCCGCCGGCGGGTTTTTGGGGTTGGGCAGGTCGCCCTGCAATAAAATCCGCTCCCGGCTGACGGTCGGGTCGGGGATGGGGATGGCGGAGAGCAGCGCCCGCGTATAGGGGTGGCGGGGGGTGGTGTAAAGCTCCTTCACCGGCGCCAGCTCCACCAGCTTGCCCAAGTACATCACGCCCACCCGGTCGGACACGTAACGGACCACGTTGAGGGCGTGGGAGATGAAGATGTAGGTGAGCCCGAACTCCGACTGGAGACTGCGCAGCAGGTTGAGGATCTGCGACTGGATGGAGACGTCGAGCGCGGACACCGGCTCGTCGCAGAGGATGAGCTTGGGCCGCAGAGCCAGCGCCCGGGCGATGCTCACCCGCTGGCGCTGGCCGCCCGAAAACTCGTGGGGATAGCGGTGGTAATACCCGCGCTGGAGCCCCACCATCTCGAGGAGCTCCTTCACCTGCCGCTCCCGCTGGGCGGCGTCGGCCTCCCCGTGCACCCGCAGCGGCTCGCCGATGATCTGTCCGATCGTCATGCGCGGGTCGAGCGCGGCATAGGGGTCCTGGAAGACGATCTGCAAATTGCGGCGCAGGTGCCGCAGCTGGGCGGCCTTCATGGCCTGCATATCCTGCCCCTCAAAGAGAATCTGCCCTTTGGTGGGCTTTTCCAGCAGCAGGATGCTGCGGATGAGGGTGCTCTTGCCGCAGCCCGATTCCCCCACCAGCCCGAGCGTCTCGTGCTGGTTCACCGTAAAGGAGACGCCGTCCACCGCGTGGACGTAGCCCTTGACGGTGGAGAGCGCGCCGCCGTAGACCGGAAAGTAGGTGCTCAGGTCCCGGACCTCCAGCAGGGGCGCCTGCGCCCCCTGCCCGGCGGCGGAGTTTTGTGCCGTCATAATGCCCCCTCCTCTCTCCTGACGCGTTCCCCGGGGAGGAAGTGGCAGGCCACCAGCCGGCCGTCCGCCTCCCGGAGCTCGGGGGAAATTTCCTTACAGATCTGCTGGCGATAGGGGCAGCGGGGATGGAACCGGCAGCCCTTGGGGAAGTCCGCCGGGTTGGACACCTGCCCCGGGATCGTGTAGAGCTCCTCCTCGTCCTGGTCCACGCGCGGCAGGCAGGCGAGAAGCCCCTCGGTGTAGGGGTGCAGCGGGGCGCGGAAGAGCGCGCCGACCTCCCCCTGCTCCACCACCTTGCCCGAGTACATCACCAGCACCCGCTGGGCCATCTCCGCCACGACCCCCAGGTCGTGGGTGATGAGCAGCACCGTCATGCCGGTCTTCTCCTTGAGCTGGCGGATGAGGTCGAGGATCTGCGCCTGGATGGTCACGTCAAGCGCGGTGGTCGGCTCGTCGGCAATGAGGATTTTGGGCTCGCAGGCCAGCGCCATGGCGATCATCGCGCGCTGGCGCATCCCGCCCGAAAGCTGGTGCGGATAGGACGCGGCGCACCGGGCGGGATCGGGAATCCCCACGAGGGAGAGCTTCTCCTCCACCTGCGCGCGGATCTCCCGGGCGGAGAGGTCCCTCCGGTGGATCTCCAGCACCTCCCCCACCTGGCTTCCGATCGTCTTCACCGGGTTCAGGGAGGTCATCGGCTCCTGAAAGATCATCGACATCTCATGCCCGCGGATGGGGATCATTTCCTTCGTGGAGAGGGGGAGCAGGTCCCGCCCCTCCAGCAGAATTTTCCCGCCCGCGTATTCCCCCGGAGGGGTGGGCACCAGCTTCATGACGGCCTGGACCGTGGCGCTTTTGCCGCAGCCCGACTCCCCCACGATGCAGAGGGTCTCCCCCTCCTCCACCTGAAAGCTCACGTCGTCCACCGCGGGCACGTCCCCTTGCTGGGTGTGGAACAGCACCTTCAAATGCGAGACTTCCAACAGGCTGCTCATGGTCCGGACCTCCTACCTCCCGCGCCGGGCGTGTCCGCGAGGGAACGCGCCGGCCGGTATATATGCACGCCGGGAGCGTACATTTATGCATTTTATATTGTCCATCATTATAGCAAGGCGGCGGGATTTCGTCAACTAAAGCCCTAAAACTTTTGCAAAGCATTTCGGGGATTTCCTTCAATTACAATGCGGAATATGCTTCATATTGGTATTTTTGTAAATTTATGTCATATAATGTTTTTCCAATTGCAGGAACCAATTTTTTCACATGCATTGTTAAAATCCCATAACAGCACCCGAAACGTCCTCCCGCCATGCCTCCCGTTTGCAGAAATCCCGTATATTTATTGACAGTTTTCCGGCGGGAGGGTATAATCACATCAAAGTGGAAAAGTGTAAGGACCCGGCCAACGTGCCTTCGTTTTTCAACTCAAAACAAAATTGTGGAGGAGAGAAAGCCCAATGAAGAGACTTCTCAGTTTAGCTCTGGTCGTCATGCTCGTTCTTTCCCTGTTCACCGCCTGCGGCGGGGACAGCGCCGGAACCAATCCCGGCGGGGAGGCCGCTCCCGCGGCGCCCAGCGGCGAAAAGGATTCGGTCATCGTGGCCATGAACGCCGACCCCACCGGGTTCGACCCGCAGGTCACCCTGGACGCCACGGCCATGATGGTCATGTACAACATCTATGACACGCTCGTCGAGAGCGACGGCGCCTGCTCCAGCGACATCCGGCCCGGACTGGCCGAGAGCTGGGACATCAGCGACGACAACATGGTCTATACCTTCCACCTGAAGAGCGGCGTCAAGTTCCACAACGGCGAGCCCTTCACCGCCGCCGACGCCAAGTTCACCATCGAGCGCGCCATGGTGGAGCCCGCCACCGCCTCCTACTGCGCCTCGATCGACAAGGTCGACGCCCCCGACGACTCCACGCTGGTCGTGACCCTCAAGGTCCCCTTCGCCAATTTCCTCATGAACCTCGGCGGCAGCTTCTTCGGCGTCGTCAATGAGAAGGCCGTCACCGAATCGGGCGAGGACTACGGCCGCAACCCCGTCGGCACCGGCCCCTACAAGTTCGTCAGCTGGTCCTCCGGCGACAACGTGGTGCTCGCCTACAACGAGGATTACCACGGCGAGGCTCCCGCGATCAAGAACGTCACCTACCGGGTGCTCCCCGACACCAGCACCGCCCTTGTCGCGCTCCAGAACGGCGAGATCGACGCGCTGCCCAACAGCGCCCCCATCGACGCCCCGACCATTGAGGCGGACCCCAACCTGAACCTCTATTCGGCCCCCGGCGCCACTATCGCCTACATCGGCTTCAACACCCAGGCGGCCCCCTTTGACAACGAGAAGGTCCGCCAGGCGGTCAAATACGCGATCAACAAGGAGGAGGTCTTCATGGGCGCGCAGGACGGCGACGGCGTCCTCGCGAACAGCCCCCTCAACGAGGTCATGGACGGCTACAATCCCGACGACCCCGTGATGAACCCCTACGACCTCGAGAAGGCCAAGGCCCTGATGACCGAGGCGGGATACGCCGACGGCTTCTCCTGCTCCATCAAGCTGGCAGCCGGCCAGAACCGCGAGAAGGTCGCGCAGGTGGTCCAGGCCCAGCTCAAGGAGATCGGCATCACCGCCAGCATTGAGACGCTCGAGAAGGGCACCTACTTCGAGCAGATGGCGGTGGGCAACTATGAAGTCTACGTGGGCGGCCTCAACTGGCCGGACGCGGACGACATGCTCACCTACCTCTTCGCGTCCGACGGCCCCTTCAACTGGGGAAGCGTCTATTCCAACCCCACCATCGACGAGCTGCTCGTCAAGGCCCGCCAGGAGAACGACGCGGCCAAGCGTTCCGAGATGTACCAGCAGATCGTGAAGATCACCGACGAGGACGCCAACAAGATCCCGCTCTATTTCCCCAACCAGTACTTCGCGGCCAAGAACAGCCTCAAGGGCGTCCGGGTCATCGACAACTGCTACTATCCCGTGGCCAGCTGGAGCTGGGAATAACCCCCTCGCCTGAACCCCTTCCCTGAGAAGGACCCATGAATTTATCGGGGATGCCGGCCGGGGCCCTGCTGTGAAGCGGGCTCCCGGACGGCGTCCCCCCGTTGTATAGGTGTGATGACATGCTGAAATTTGTCCTGAAACGGATACTGATGCTGATCCCCGTCATCCTGGGGATCGTCCTCATTGTCTTTACCATCATGTATCTGACCCCGGGGGACCCCGCCCGCCTCATTCTGGGCGAAAAGGCCCCCCAGGAGCAGGTGGACGTCCTGCGGGACCAGATGGGCCTCAACGACCCCTTTGTGGTGCAGTTCGCGCGGTATGTGGGGAACATGCTCCGCGGGGATTTCGGGCGGAGCTACGCCACCAACATCCCGGTCGCGGAGACCATCGCCGAGCGGTTCCCCAAGACGGCGGAGCTGGCTCTGGCGGGGATGTTCCTGTCGGTGCTGATCGGCATGCCCATCGGCATCCTGTCGGCGGTGAAGCGATACTCCATCCTCGACAACATCAGCATGATCTTCGCCATGCTGGCCACCGCCATCCCCGCCTTCTGGCTGGGCATGATGCTCATCATCGCGTTTTCCCTCAACCTCAAATGGTTCCCGTCCAGCGGCTTTGACACCTTCCGGCAGATGGTGCTCCCCACCATCACGCTCGCCGCCGTCAACGCCGCGGTCATCATCCGCATGACCCGGTCCTCCATGCTCGAGGTGGTCCGCCAGGACTACATCCGCACCGCGTGGGCCAAGGGCGCGGACCAGAAGCGGGTGGTGCTCGGCCACGCGCTGAAAAACTCGATCATCCCGGTCATCACCGTCATCGGCATCAACTTCGGCTCCCTGCTGGGAGGCGCGGTGGTCACCGAAACGGTGTTCGGCATCCCCGGGCTGGGGACCGCCATGGTCAACGCCATCCGGATGAAGGACAACCCCCTGGTGCTGGGCAGCGTGGTGTATATCGCGATCGTGTTCAGCCTGGTGAATCTTGCCGTGGATATCATCTATGCCCTGATCGATCCGCGGCTGAGGGAGTGAGGTGTATGACCGTGAAAACAGAGAAGCCGCTTTCCGCCCGCCCCGAGGGGGAGGAGAAAAAGGAGAGCCCGTTTAAGGAATTCTGCCGCCGGTTTTTCCGCAACAAGCAGGCGGTGATCGGGCTGGTGATCTTCGTGATGCTCGTGTTCGTCGCCGTCTTCGCGGACGTGCTGGTGGACTACGACAACCAGGTCATCAAGCAGGACATCGTCAACAAGCGCCAGCCCCCCAGCTCGGAGCACCTGATGGGCACCGACGACTACGGGCGGGACATCCTGGCGCGGGTGATCTACGGCACCCGCATTTCGCTCACCATCGGGCTGACGACGGTGGCCTGCGCCATGGCGGCCGGCATCGTGATCGGCGCCGTGTCGGGCTATTTCGGCGGGAGGCTGGACAACGTCATCATGCGGGTGATGGACGTCTTCATGAGCATCCCCTCGATGCTGCTGGCGATCGCCGTGGTCGCCAGCCTCGGGCCGGGCATCGTCAACATCATGATCGCGGTGGGGCTCGCCCTCGTGCCCGGCTATTCCCGCGTGGTGCGCTCGGCGGTGCTGTCGGTGCGCAATAAGGAGTTCGTGCAGGCGGCCAAGGCGGTGGGGGACAGCCATTTCAGCATCATCCTCCACCACATCATCCCCAACGCCCTCGCGCCCGTCATCGTGCAGGCGACGCTGGGCGTGGGCGAGGTGATCATCACCGCCGCGGGCCTGAGCTTTTTGGGGCTGGGCATCGCCCCGCCCATGCCCGAGTGGGGGGCCATGCTCTCGGAGGGCCGCGAGTTCATCCGCTACATGCCCCATCTCGTCCTCTTCCCGGGGCTGAGCATCATGATCACCGTGCTCGCCCTGAACCTGCTCGGGGACGGCCTGCGCGACGCGCTCGACCCCCAGATGAAATAACGACCGCCGACCTTCCGGCCGCCGCAGCCGCAGCGGCCGGACCGTTTTGGAAAAGAGGAAGCAGTTTATGATAGCAAGCCGGATGTTTACCGCCGTGGACACCCACACCGAGGGGGAGGCCACCCGCATCGTCACCGGCGGGATGCCCGCCGTCCCCGGCGCGACGATGGCGGAAAAGCGGGCCTATTTGCAGGAGCGCCTGGACCATGTCCGCCGGATGCTCCTTTTCGAGCCGCGCGGCCACAAGGACATGTTTGGCGCCTTTCTGCTGCCGCCCTGCCGCCCGGAGGCGGACGCCGGGGTGGTCTTCATGGATTCGGGCAGCTACCTCAACATGTGCGGCCACGGCAGCATCGGGGTGGTCACCGCCCTGCTTGAGACGGGCATGGTCCCCTGCGCGGGGGAGGAGGCGGACGTCACCCTCGACACCCCGAGCGGCCTCATCCGCGCCCGCGCGAAGGTCCATAACGGCCGGGTGCGGGAGGTGACGGTGCGCAACGTCCCCGCCTTCCTCTACCGGGAGGGGGTCCCCGTGGCCCTTTCGGACGGGCGGACGGTCCACGCCGACATCGCCTTCGGCGGAAACTTTTTCGCGCTGGTGGAGGCGGAGGAGGCCGGGGTGTCGCTCGACGCCGCGGACAAGGACCGGCTCACCGCCCGCGGGGCGGAGATCCGGGACGCGCTCAACGCGGCCGGCGGGATCGCCCATCCGCTCCTGCCCCACATCCGCACGGTCGACCTCGTGGAATTCTGCGGCCCCGCGCGGGACCCGCGCGCAGATGCGCGCAACGTCGTGGTCTTCGGGGACGGGCAGATCGACCGCTCCCCCTGCGGCACCGGGACGAGCGCCAAGCTGGCCCTCCTGCGCGCCAGGGGGGAGCTTCCGCTGGGGAAGCCCTATGTGCACGAGAGCATCCTGGGCACCCTCTTCACCGGCGTGGCCGCCGAGGACACGGCGCAGGGCGGTTATCCCGCGATCGTCCCGGAGATCACCGGGCGGGCCTATGTCACCGGCCTCGCCCAATACCTGCTCGACCCGGAGGACCCGCTCGGCGGCGGGTTCCTGCTTTAACGGTCCGGTGAATTTGAAAAAAAGGGAGAAACAGCTATGGAATCTTTGGAGGCCCTGCATCAGCGCATCCCCATCGTCGACGCCCACCTCGATCTGGCCTACGACCTCTACGCCAAGCGGCGCGACGGGCGCACCCATGTGATCCGCGACGAATACCTGGAGGACTTTCGGAAGGGCGGCGTCCGCGTGGTGGTGTCCTCCCTTTTCGTGGACGGCAGGGACCTGCCCGAGGGGGCCCTGCACCAGGCGCTGGGGCAGGTCGGCGCCCTCTACGCCGAGCTCCGGGAGACCCCCGAGCTGGCCCTCTGCCGCAGCTATCCCGAGATCGAAGCCGCGCTGGGCGCGGGGAAGATCGCCGTGCTCCTCTCCTTCGAGGGGGTGGAGCCGCTCGGGAACGAGGAGGAGCTGCTGCCGGTCTTTTATGAGCTGGGCGTGCGGATGATGGGGCTCTGCTGGAGCCGCCGCAACCTTGCCGCGGACGGCGCCCTCTACAGCGACGAGCCACAGGGGCAGAAGTCGGGGCTCTCCCCCTTCGGCTACCGGCTGGTGGAAAAGGCGCTCTCCCTCGGGATGCTGATCGACGTCTCCCACCTGAACGACGAGGGCTTCGCGGACGTGATGAAGCTCTCCGACCGGCCGGTCATCGCCTCCCACTCCAACACCCGCAGCCTCCTGCCCACCCCCCGCAACCTCTCCGACCGGCAGATCGAGGCGATCGCCGCCACCGGCGGGGTCATCGGCATCAACGGGGTCAGCTCCCTCGTGGGCGCGTCGTGCGAGGAGGCCACCCTCGGGCGGCTGGCCGACCACATGGAGCAGATCGTCCGGGTCGGCGGAGAGGACTGCCTCGGCCTGGGCTTCGACTTTGCGGAGAAGATCCTCGCGCCCGGGGCCTCCTTTGTCGTGGGCGGCAACGAGGTGCGCGCCTTCGACATCCTCGGCACCCACGCCGGGCTTCCCCGGCTGACGGAGGAGCTGCTCCGCCGGGGCTGGAGCGCCGAGCGGATCGAAAAGGTCTACGGCGGCAATTTCCTGCGGGTCTACCGCCAGTGGTTCCAATAACGGACGGCCGGAAAGGGGCACGGATATGACAGAGCGCAGCTATACCTACTATAACCTCGGCGTCGCGATCGCCGGGTTCCTCACGCGCGGCGGGGAGATCCTCTGCCGCACACGGGATTTGGAGACGATGGAGTGGGGCCCCTACGCCCCCTTCGCGCCCCAAAGGGAGAGCTTCCAATACCCCGACCGCATCGCGGCGTGGGAATTCCTCTCCGCCGCCGCCAGGGGGGAGCGGCCGTTCGACCCGGCGGATTACGCCGAGGTCGATTCCTCCTACACGGCGGGCTCCGGCGCCCGGCTGTGGGTCCGGCGGCTGGGGGTCCACCCGGTCGACTACGTCCTCTGCGAAGGGCGGGCGGTGGCCGCAATCGGCGTCCTCCAAAAGCGGATCGACGTGCTCGTGGAGGACGGCTTCGAGGGGGTCACCCCCCTGCGGGACCACCGGGACCCGCTGCTCTCCCAGCCGGTCTGGGGCAAGCGGTGCCTGGGGACCTTCGACGTGCCCATGCGGGACGGTGTCGCCCTCTCCACCGCGGTCTACCTGCCGCAGAACGGCCCCGCCCCCCAGACGCGCTTCCCGGTGGTGCTCATCCGCACCTGCTACGGCAAGCCCCGGGAGATCATCATGCACCCCTTCATCCATTACGGCTACGCCCTTGTCATCCAGGACACCCGCGGCCGGGAGGAGTCGGGCGGGGAGTGGAGCCCGATCGTCAACGAGATGGACGACGGCAAGGACACCCTCGACTGGATCGCCGCGCAGGACTGGTGCGACGGCAGCATCGGCATGATCGGGGCGTCCTATCTGGCCATCGTCCAGTGGAACGCCGCCGCCAGCGGCCACCCGAACCTCAAGGCCATGATCAGCCAGGTCACGGGCGGCACCCCCACCTATGAGTTCCCCCACCGCAACGGCATCCTCTGCTCGGGGACGCTGGCGTGGCTCTTCTCGATGTCCGGCCGGCGGATGGAGCAGGCCCAGATGGACCGGGACGACTGGGCGGACGTGGTGAAGCTCCTGCCCATCCGGGAGATCCCCCAAAAGGCGCTGGGGAAGGAGATCCCCTGCTGGCGGGAGTGGATGGACCACGAGAGCATGGACGACTATTGGGAGCGCTCCAACTGGGAGCGTTTCGCGGACAAGATCAACGTTCCCACCCTCTATGTCTCCGGCTGGTTCGACGACGTGGGCACCGGCACCAGCCAGGCGTGGAGCATGAACCGGCGCATGGGCCGGCCCGACCAGCGGATGATTCTCGGGGCGTGGCGGCACCAGTTCAACGTCTCGCGGGACATCCACGGGATCGACTACGGCGTGCGCGCGGTGCGCTACGACCTCTTCTACCAGTATATCCGCTGGTTCGACCGCTTCCTCAAGGGGGTGGAGAACGGCGCGCGGCAGGACCCGAGGGTGGAATACTACGTCATCGGCAGCAACCGCTGGGCGCAGTCGTGCGACTGGCCGCCGAAGGAGTCCGCCCTCGTCCCCTACTACCTCTCGGGGGGCGGCTCCGCCAACACCCGCCTGGGGGACGGCGTCCTGCGGGACGCGCCGCCCGCGGCGGAGGAGCCCGCCGATCACTACCTCTTCGACCCGAACGACCCGGCCCCCCACCTCATCGACATGAGCGAGAACGAGTGCATGGTGCCGGAAAACTACCGGGAGATGGAGCTGCGCCCCGACGTGCTCGTCTACACCTCCGCGCCGCTCGAAAAGGATTTGACGGTGGCGGGAGAACTCTCCTTCGTCCTCTACGCCGCGACCGACCGGCCGGACACCGACTGGGTGGCCCGCCTCACCGAGGTGGACGGGGAGGGCAACTCCCTGCGGCTGAGCGACGGGGTGCTCCGGGCGCGCTACCGGGAGTCCCTCAAGGAGCCGAAGCTGCTCACTCCCGGCGAGGTGGTGCGCTATGAGATCCCCATGAGCTGGGTGGCCAATACCTTCCGGGCGGGGCACCGCATCCGGGTGGAGGTCACCAGCGGGGCGGAAAATTCCATCTTCCCCAACCACAACACCGGCAAACCGATCGCCGACGACACCGAGATGCTCGTCGCGAGCCAGACCGTCTTCCACGACGCGGCCCGATGCAGCCACATCCTCCTGCCGGTGATCCCCGGCGAAAACTGACCCCACAGCGCAAACGTAGCGCCCTCCGGCAATTGGAAGGCGCTCCGTTTTCTTTTTTTCAAAAAAGGGGTTGACTCTGCCCCAGGGGGAAGGCTTATGATGGACCTGTCGACAAGCTGCGCGCACTTTGAGGCGAAGAAGGAGAAAAAACTATGTACAGCATCGGAATGTTTTCCCAGATCTGCCGCGTCACCCCCAAGACGCTGCGCCACTATGATGAAATCGGCCTGCTCCGGCCGGCCCGCATCGACCGGTTCACCGGCTACCGCTACTATACGACCGGCCAGCTCCCGCGGATGAACCAGATCCAATCGCTGCGGCAGATGGGGTTCTCCCTCACCGAGATCATCGCCCTGCTTGACGGCGGTGCGGGGCCGGAGACGATCCGCGCCCTGCTGGAGCTGAAGCGCGGGGAGCTCGCGGCGCGCATCCGGGAGGACGGCCAGCGGCTGCGTCTGGTGGAAAACATCCTGCGGAAAGGAACCCTGATGATGGAAAACTACAACGTTACGATCAAGGAGCTTCCCGAGGTCATCGTCGCCTACCTGCGCACGGTCATCCAAAGCTACGACGACCTCTTCCACCTCATGCCCGAGGTGCTCGGGCCCGAGATGGAGCGCCTCGGCTGCAAATGCGCCGAGCCGGAATACTGCTTCAACGTCTACCACTACGAGGAATACCGCGACCACGACATCGACGTCTCCCTCTGCCAGGCGGTCACCGAGCGGAAGGAGGACAGCGACGTCGCCAAATTTCAGACGGTCGCGCGGGTGCCGCAAGCGGCCTGCCTCCTCCACAAGGGGCCCTACAGGACCCTGCGGAACGCCTACACCTTCGCCGCCCAATGGATCGAGCAGAACGGCTACCGGCTCGCCGGCCCGCCGCGCGAGAGCTACATCGACGGCATCTGGAACAAGGAGAGCGAGGAGGACTGGCTCACCGAACTGCAGTTCCCCGTGGAAAAGGCCGAATGATCCGTTCGGCCCGGGCCGCGCGGGACGGCCAAAAAGAAACAGGAGCCCGGCGGGACGGTCAGCCGTCCCCGCCGGGCTCCTCTGCGAGCAGGTACCGCAGCATCCGCTCGGGATTTTCCAGAAAGGCGCGGGTGAGGCGGTAGTTTTCCGTCTCACGGTAGGGGGTGCGCGCGAAGCCCTCCCCCGTCAGCTGGTAGATGTCCGCGCCGGGACAGGCGGTGAGGATGGGGGAATGGGTCGCGATCACGAACTGCGCCCCCTCCCGCGCGAGGGCGTAGATCCGCGCGAGCAGGGTCATCTGCCCGGTGGGGGAGAGGGCCGCCTCCGGCTCGTCGAGCAGATAGAGCCCCTGCGGGGAAAAGCGGTTGAGCGCCAGCGCGAGGAAGCTCTCCCCGTGGGACTGCTCGTGCAGCGATCTGCCGCCGTAGTAGTCGATGAGGCTGCGGCGGCCCGCCTTGATTTTATTGAGCTCGTCGAGGTTGGTGGCGACGTTATAAAAGCTCTCCGCCCGCAGGAAAAAGCCGTCGCGCGGGCGGCGCGGCCCCTTTGCGACGGAGAGGTATTTCCACAGCGGCGAGTGGGAATCGCTCGTCGAAAAGCTGAAGTTGCGGGTGCCGCCCTCGGGGTTGAAGCCGCTGCCGACCGCGACCGCCTCGATGAGCGTCGACTTGCCGGCGCCGTTCTCTCCCACGAGGAAGGTCACCTGCTTTTGGAATTCCAGCCGCCCGAGGCGCCGCACCATCGGGAGGGAAAAGACGTAGCTCTCCTCCCCCTCCGGGATCGCGCGCAGCTCCACCGAACGGAGATAGAGCGCGTCCTCCCACATGCCTCCGCCTCCATCCTCCGGCGCCGGCCTTTTCACAGCGACACCCGCTCCCCGCGCCGGGAGTAGCCCGCGATCCGGGCGCGGTAGGGCGCGACCGTCTCCTCCGCGCGCAGGCGGCCGATGAGGCCGTACTGTTCCCACAGGTGCATCGGCACCGCCATATCGGCGCCCGCCGCGCGCATGAAATAGTCGATCCCCCAGAGGTACTTGTCCTCCAGGCGCGGGTCGACGGGCAGGAAGGCGAGGTCGATCTTCTCCCCGCGCAGGGTGTCGATCTCACGCCGGTAGTCGCGCGCCATCCGCGTGTTGTAGGAATCCGTCTCGCCGTTCCAGTGCCACCAGTTGAGGTCGCCCGCGTGAAAAATCGTCTTTCCGTCCGTCCTGACGAGGAAGGCGGCCCCCGCGTCGGTCGAGCGCAGCGCGCGCACCGAGAGGTCCCCGAGGTCGAGCGTCTCCCCGGGGCCGATCCGGAACGCCTCCTCCCGCGTCCGGATATCGTCCGACAGGACGTACCGCACGCGGGGGAGCGCCCCGCGCCAGCCGAAGATGACGGGGCTGTAGTGGTCGCCGTGGCTGTGGGAGGCGAACACGACGACGTCCCGGCCGGAAATCTCCGCCGGGTCGATCACGCCGTCCGCGAGCTTCCCGCCGCGCGGCGTGTCCTTGTAATAGTCGAAGATCAGCAGGTGCGCGCCCGTGTCGACGGCGAACCCGCTGTGAAAGAGGTATCGGACTTCCATCGGCTACACCTGATCCTTCCAGTACCACCAGTTGCATTTCTCCCGTTCGGGGCAATCGGTTTCCGCGAAGTAGACGGCGCAGCGGTAGACGTAGAGCACGCAGCGGTCGAGCACGCCCCCGTGCAGCACGCAGTCCCGCTCGTAGAGCTCCTCCGGGTCCTGCCCGCGCAGCGACGCGACCGAGGAGACGCCCAGCCGCAGCAGGTGTTCCTCCATGTTGGGCCCGACGCCGGGGATTGTCCGCAGGTCGCTTTTCATGCGACGCCCTCCCCTTGGTCCCGCTGGTACTGCCGGCCCCACACGGACATCGCGTCGAGCACCGGGCGCAGGCTTTCGCCCGTTTCGGTCAGCGAGTATTCCACCCGGGGCGGCACCTCGGCGTACACCTCTCGGTGCACCAGCCCGTCCGCCTCCATCGCGCGCAGCTGCTGGGTCAGCATCTTCTGGCTGATCGCCGGGATGCTCCGGCGCAGCGCCCCAAACCGCTTGGTCCCGGTCATCAGGTCGCGCAGGATCATCACCTTCCACTTGTCCCCGATGAGCAGGAGCGTCGTCTCCACAGGGCAGCAGGGCAGCGGCTTTGTCATAGGAATTCCCCCAATGCTTTCGTTTTGATACCAGAATTCCAAACAGCGTGCAGCATTCGGAATCTTCTGTTATTCCTATAGTAACCCATAGGCGCGGAAAAGTCCAGTCCCGAGGGCCGGGGGCTTTGAAAAGCCCCCGGCCCCCGAAGCGTTTGACGCGGGCAGGGCGCCGCGCGCGTCAACGCCCGCCGGCCGTGGGGCGGGCCTGCTCGGGCCGCTCCACGCCGATCGCCTCAATGCCGCTTTTCATCACGAGCCGCCGCAGGCCGGGGTCGTAGAGGAAGGGGCATTTGAGCAGCTTCAGCCACAGCTTGCGGCGCAGCGCGCGGCAGCCGCGCGCGTAGGCGCGGACGGGGTCGCCGTCCCCGTTCAGGGCGCGGGCGAGCCGGGAGCCGCTGAGGATCGCGCTGCTGATCCCCTCCAGGGAGCTCGGGCTGACAAAGCCCGCCGCCTCCCCCGCGAGGAACACGCCGTCCCTTCCCGTGCAGAACTGCCGCCGCCCGGCGGGCCGCAGCAGCAGGCAGGCCTCGGTCTTGACCGGCTCGCCGAACTGGAAGCCGAGCGCCGCGAGCTTTTCCTTCTGCCGCTCGAACCGCGCGCGGCATCCCCGGGCGGGATAGGCGCCCCCGAAGATGAACGACCCGTCCTTGCAGATCGACCAGGAGTAGCAGTCGGTGTTCTCCGGGTCGAAGACGCAGGAGTAGAAGGGGTTGGGGTTTTCGTCGGGGAACCACTGCTGGATCGCGACATACCTGCGGATGGCGACCTCCGGAAAGAAGGCCCGCCGAACGAGGGAACCCGCCCCGTCCGCGCCCACGAGGTAACGCGCGGTGACTTCGCGGAGCGCGCCCTCCTTTTCGTAGAGGACGCAAAAGCCCCCGGAAGTCCGCTCGACGCGCCTGCACACGCAGCCCTCCTCCACGCGCACGCCGGCGGGAATGAGCGACCGGAGCCAGCGGTCGAACCGGTGCCGGTCGAGGTTAAGGTACATCCGCTGGTAGTGGCGGGTGAGTCCCGATTTCAGGTCGATGGTGCGCACCGCGAAAATCTGCGGGTCGACGAGCACCTCCTTGGGAAGGGTCAGGTCGAACCGCGCGAGCGCCTTCTGCGCGTCGGGCGCGAGCAGGCCGCCGCACGGCTTTTGGAAGCCGCCCGCCGCCTGTTTTTGATCGATCGCGATCACCCGCAGGCGGCTGTCGAGCAGCCGCGCCGCGGTCGCGCCCGCCGGGCCCAGCCCGATGATCGCGACGTCGTATGGTCCCTCCGGCATACCGTCAATCCCTCCCGCAGAAATCCCGCACGCAGGCGACCGCCTCGTCGATATAGCGGGAGAGGGGCAGGTCCTCGATGCCCACGATCGTCATATGCTGCTTGGCGGCGGGGATGAGCACCTTTTTGGCGCGGCTGGCCGCCACGGCGCAGGCCATGCGCGGGGTGATCTCCCCGAGCATCGCGTCGGCCAGAATGATGCCGAGCGGCCCGACGATCACATCGGTGCGCGCGCAGTTGAAGACGACGGCGTTTTCCCCCGTCGCTCCCACGTTGGCGCCCGCCCGCATCATGTTCGCGGTCGCGGCCGAGTTGGTCCCCACCGCCACGAGCTCCGCCTCCGGGAGCTCCGCGCGCAGCTTTTCCATCAGGCTGCGCCCGATGCCGCCGCCCTGTCCGTCAATCACAATAATCCGCATCCCGTATCCTCCGTTCAACGCTTCTCCGCCGGGCCAGCCCCCGCGGGCGCGGGCCCTCGCAGGTATAAGAGCTCTGCGGATATTATACAACATTCGCAGGGAAAGAAAAAGGGCCGCTTCCCCAAATGGGAAAGCGGCCCTCCGCCTCAAGATTCATGCGGCCCGGGTGACGCACCGGAAGAGCGTTTTCACGCCGACGATTACCCCGTAGGTGCACGCGGTGGTAAAGAGCCCCGAGATCACCGTGCCGACGAGGATGGCGGCCATCGAGCTGCGCCGGTCGAACCCGAGCGCGCCCGCGACGAAGGAGGCGATCCACACGCCGATCCCTGTGAAGGGGATGCCGACGAAGACGGCAAGGATGAACACGGAGCCGTTGCGGAAGAGCCTGGGGTGCTTTTGGGCGAACCGTTCGACCCGCCCGAGTCCGCGCTCGACAAAGCCGACCCTGCGGGCGCGGTCGGCCAGCGACCCGCTGCCCTTCATCACATAGGGCACGGGCAGGAAGCTGCCCGCCGTCGTGCAGAGGAACGCCTGCTGCCACTTGAGGCGCAGCGCGGCGGCGACCGGGATGGCCAGGCGGTTCTCGGCGATGGGGACCATCGAAAGGAGCAGGACAAAGAGGTCTTTGAGCCAGATTCTCAGCGGCGTCAGCGCAGCGGCCATGATTGTTTCCCTCCCCGTTTTTGGATGGGCGGTGTCCCCTTTGGGCCCGCCGGAAGGTTTTCAGATTGTACCACCGTCATTATAGCATATTCCCGCGGGCAAACCAACCAGAAGGGAAAGATTCCATTTCGCGGGGAATTATGCTATGATTGATAGCGAGGTTCCATCAAAAAGAGGAGGCGTACATATGTCCAGATTCATTGCGGATTACCAGAGCGGCAAGCCCGACGACTTCATCAAGTTTGTCTCGGAGGACTTCTTCGCGAAGGAAGGCTTCCGGCAGGTCAACTACAAAGGCGAGACGGTCTGGAAAAAGGGCGTCGGGTTCCTGACCGCGCCGTCCTTCATCAGTTTTCGCTACTCACAGGGAAATATTCACCTCGAGGCGTGGATCAAATCGTTCGGCGAGCACGGCCTCGACGGGTTTTACGGCGCGGTTCCCAAAAAGGCGCTCAAAAACCGCGTTGACGCGCTCATGAGCCTGCTCTCGCAGGACGTTCCCGTCCCGGAGGGCGGCGCCGCGCCGCAGCCGGACGCCGCCGCGGCTCCCGCGGCCCCTGTCCCCGTCGAGGTCCACAACCCCACCGGCAAGGCGACCGTTGCCCTCGTGACAGGCATCCTCGGAGTGCTGCTCGCCTTCTTCATCCCGCTGATCGGCGTCATCCTCTCGGCCGTCGCCGTCTCGAGCGGCGCGGTCGGGCGCAAGAGCACGAACAGCGGCCGCGCGACGGCGGGCTATGTCCTCGGCATCATCGGCGTGGTGGTCTCCATCCTGATGTGGCTGCTGAACATCGTCCTCACCGTTCTCTGATCTGATCCCCAAAGGGCGTCCCCGCCGCACGGCGGGGACGCCCTTTTCTATTTGGACGCACCCGTGTCAGACTGCGCGGACCTCGTCCGCCGCCTGCGCCTCTTCCCCATCCGTCCGCGTCCCGCCGGGAGCCCCAAACTGCCAGCCCGCGTATTCCACCTCGCTGATCGCGTCCAACAGGTTCTGGTCCTTGAAATACCCGTCGGAATAGTAATCGATCTTGCTGAACAGCTTCGCCAGCCCGAAGACCAGCAGCCCCAACAGCAGCACCGACACCGTTGCCACAGGCACTACGCCGCTGTCCTGATAGATCAGGCCGGTGATCAGGGCGACCACGGGCACGCTGATCAGCATGTCGATGATGACCCGGTGAAACCTTGCGTATTTTTCTTCCCGCGCCTTCAAAAGCGTCTCGCATTCGGCCTTCAGCTTTCGCAGCTTCTCCGAACCGTCGATTCCGTGCTTGATCAGGACGGCCCGGATGCCCGCAAGGTATTCGATGTAGTCGCGTTGCTGCTCCGCCAGCTCCTTTTCCCGCGCGGGGAGGTGGTAAAGGAGCTTTTCCCGCGAAAACGACGCGGCCAGCGACAGAAAAAGTACGATGACGGATAGTACCGGCACCAGCGGGCTTTGGGGCATGGTAAGCAAAAGCCAGAGCAAGTAGACCGTCAAGCAGATACCCCCGATACCCATGACCCACAGGGGCCACCTGATCAGGCGGGACATTTCCGACGGGCTCCGGAAGGACTTCAACCTTTTCGCGGGGTTGGCTTCGAACAGCTCCCGCCAGATATAGCGGTATTTGTAGGTCATAAGCGCGCCTCCTCAATCATTCTGAAAACAGTCTACCATAAATTGACCGTCACAAACAGCCCGTCCAAAGCGGCTTTAATAATAAACCCGGTACGCCCGGGTTTCGCCCCGCTTCCCGGGCTTTTTGCATCCGGTTTGCAATCGGATAAATTGGACAAAAAAACTGTTAACTACACGCCGCCGGGGGAATGCCGGCGGAAAGGGGGGGGGGGGGGGGGGGGGGGGGGGGGGGGGGGGGGCG
>NZ_JANFZX010000052.1:0-21050 GCF_024461615.1 Anaerotruncus sp. DFI.9.16 | reverse complement strand
CCCCCGCGGCCGGCTTTTTTATTTCCATTTTATTTGCCGGAAGCATTTTCATCCGCCAAAGAGATATGTTATAATAAACCATAAAAAAATTGTGGGCGCCGCCATCCGGCCCCGGATGCCGCCGGCCGTGTTGCTACCAGCGACAGAAAGGGGATTATGTGGGTAAAACGAAGCTCCCTCTGCTGAAACAGAACCGAACGATTCTTTCCGAGAAGCTGAAAGAATCCCTCTCCTCCGTCCTGCCGGTGACGGGGATCGTCTTCCTGCTCTGCTTTTCCGTCTCCCCCGTTCCCAACAGCCTGCTGATGGGCTTTGTGCTCGGGGCGCTTCTGCTGATTTTGGGGATGGGGCTCTTCACCCTGGGCACCGACCTGGCCATGACCCCGATCGGCAGCCACGTGGGGTCCGCCGTCACCAAGTCGCGCAGGGTGTGGTTGATCATCCTCGTGAGCCTGCTCGTGGGCATCTTCATCACTATGTCCGAGCCCGACCTCCAGGTGCTGGCCGAGCAGGTCCCGGGCATCCCCAATATGGTCCTGATCGTCGCCGTGGCGATCGGGGTGGGCGTTTTTCTGGTCGTCGCCATGCTCCGTATGCTGCTGCGCGTCAAGCTCTCCCACCTGCTGATCGGGATCTACGTCTTCGTTTTCCTGCTCGCGCGGTTCGTGCCGCAGGAGTTCCTTTCGGTGGCCTTCGATTCCGGCGGCGTCACCACCGGCCCGATGACGGTGCCGTTCATCATGGCGCTCGGGCTGGGCGTCACGGCCATCCGCAGCGACAGCAACGCCGAAAACGACAGCTTCGGGCTCGTCGCCCTCTGCTCCGTCGGCCCCATCCTGGCGGTGCTGCTCCTCGGCATCGTCTACGGCGCGGGGACGGGCGAATACGTCCCGGTGGTGATCCCCGAGCTGACCGACTCCAGAGAGCTCTCCCAGCTCTTTTTGTCCTCCCTGCCCAAATATATCGAGGAGGTCGCCCTCGCCCTCTGCCCGATCCTCGTCTTTTTCCTCCTCTTCCAGATCGCGGCCCTCCGCCTCAAGAAGGGGGAGCTGATCAAGATCGGGGTGGGCCTCGGCTACACCTATGTCGGGCTGGTGCTCTTTTTGACCGGCGTCAACGTCGGCTTCATGCCCGTCGGCAACTACATCGGCCAGATCATCGGCGGCATGGCGCAGAACTGGATCATCGTGCCGATCGGCGTGGTCATCGGCTATTTCATCGTGGCGGCCGAGCCGGCCGTCCACGTCCTGAACAGGCAGGTCCTTACGATCACCGCAGGCGCCATCCCGCAGAAGGCCCTGTCCACCAGCCTTTCGATCGGCGTCGCGATCTCGGTGGGGCTCGCCATGCTGCGCATCGTGACAGGGCTTCCCATCATGTACCTGCTGGTTCCCGGCTACCTGATCGCCGGGATCCTCACCTTCTTCTCTCCCCCGCTCTTTACCGCCATCGCCTTCGACTCGGGCGGCGTGGCCTCCGGTCCCATGACCGCCACCTTCCTGCTTCCCCTCGCGATGGGGACCTGCAGCGGCGTGGGCGGCAACGTGGTCGTGGACGCCTTCGGCGTCGTGGCCATGGTGGCGATGACCCCGCTGATCACCATCCAGCTGCTGGGCGTTTACTACAAGTACAAATCCAGGGGCGCCGGGGAGGCTGAAGAACCCGCGGAGGACCCCGTGGTCCTGAACGACGACGATATCATCACGTTTTAAAAAAGGGGAGCAGTATGTTGTATTATCTGGTTACGATTACCAAGCGGGAATACGGCGACGCCTACCTGCGATACTTCTACGAAAACGGCGTGCATTCCCTGACCGCCGCCCTCTGCGAGGGCACCGCGCAGCAGAAGACCCTGGACCGCCTGGGAATCGAAAAGACGGAGAAGATCATGCTCTCCTCCGTGGTGTCTGGCCCGCTGGCGTCGGGCCTGCTGAAGGGGCTGATGCGCACCATGCAGATCGACGTGCCGGGCAACGGCATCGCCTTCACGGTCCCGCTGCAGAGCGTCGCGAATTCGGCGAGCCTGCAATATCTGACCCAGGGGCAGAATACAGAACAAAATGGGGTGCTTATAATGGAAGAAAACCGCTTTTCCCTCGTCGTGGTCATCGCGCACAAAGGCAATACGGAGCTGGTCATGGACGCCGCGCGCGGAGCGGACGCGGGAGGCGGCACCATCATCCACGCCAAGGGGATCGGCGAAAAAAGCGCCATGCCCTTTTTCGGGATGTCCATCGCTTCGGAACAGGAAGTGATCTACATCGTCTCGAAGCAGGAGAACGAAAAAAACATCATCCGCGCCATCATGGAGAAGGCCGGCTCCAGGCAGGACCGGGTCGCCGCGGTCTTTTCCCTGCCGGTCAACCGGGTGGTTGGCCTGCGCAGTCTGACCGACGAATAGCCGCCCGACGGCGCAAAGAGGACAGGCCCCGCAGCCGGGGCTTGTCCTCTTTTTTCCATCCCCGGAAATTTGCTATTTTCTGTAAAGTCGTGTATACTGTTCGGGTGCGGGCAATGCGCATCGAGTCTCCCCCGCACGGAAGGATGGTTTTTTTGAGCTGGGTCAATGAATCGGTATTTTATCATATCTATCCGCTGGGCTTCTGCGGCGCGCCGCAGCAGAACGAGGGCGGCGAACCCGTCCCCCGGATTGAAAAGCTGCTCGGCTGGATTCCCCACCTGCGGGAGATGCAGGTCAACGCCCTCTACCTCGGGCCGGTGTTCGAGTCGTCCGAGCACGGCTACGACACGAGCGACTACTACACCCTCGACCGGCGGCTGGGCGCCAACGAGGACTTTAAAAGGGTGTGCGCCGCGCTGCATGAAAACGGCATCCGCATCGTGCTCGACGGGGTGTTCAACCACGTCGGCCGCGGCTTCTGGGCGTTCCGGGACGTGCAGCAGAACGGGCAGTCCTCCCGGTATTGCAGCTGGTTCCACAACCTCAACTTCGGCGGCGGCAGCCCGATGGGCGACGCCTTCTGGTACGAGGGCTGGCAGGGGCACTTCAACCTCGTCAAGCTCAATCTGCGCAACCCCGAGGTGGTCGACCACCTGCTCGGCGCGGTGGGCATGTGGATGGACGAATTCGGCATCGACGGCCTGCGCCTCGACGCGGCCGACTGCGTCGACTTCGACTTCTTCCGCCGCCTCAAGGCCTTCTGCCGGGGCAAGCGGCCCGACTTCTGGCTGATGGGCGAGATCATTCACGGCGACTACAACCGCTGGGCCAACCCCGACATGCTCGACTCGGTCACCAACTACGAGTGCGCCAAGGGGCTTTACTCCTCCCACAACGACCGCAATTACTTCGAGATCGCCCACTCGCTCGCGCGGCAGTTCGGCCCGGGCGGCATCTATAAAAACCTCTGCCTCTACAACTTCGTCGACAACCACGATGTGAACCGGCTCGCGTCGGTGCTGCGCAACGAGCGCCACCTCGAAAACGTCTATACCCTGCTCTACACGATGCCGGGCGCGCCGTCGGTCTACTACGGCAGCGAATGGGGCGTCAAGGGCATCAAGCAGAACGGCTCGGACGCCGGGCTGCGCCCCTGCCTCGAGCTCGGGAAGATCGAGGACGCGAATTACCAGCTCTGCGAGCACATCAAGCGGCTCGGCGCCGTCCGCCGCGCGCTGCCCGCGCTCCAGTACGGCGGCTACGACCACGCGCTCATCAAAAATGAACAGTACGCCTTCCGCCGGGAGCTGAACGGCCGGAGCGTCTATGTGGCGCTCAACCTCGCCGAGCATCCCGAATACCTCGAATTCCGCGTGGACGCCTCCCCGCTCGTCGACCTCTTTACCGGGACCTCCTATGAGACGAACGACGGCAACCTCAAGCTGGAGGTTCCCGCCTACGGCTCCCGCATCCTCGTGCCGCAGGAGGAGTGGGAACGCTTCTCCGCCGCTTCGCGCGGCGAGGCCGCGTCCACGGGCGCGCCGGCGGCGCCCGTCCCGCCCGCGCCGCGCGAGCTGAAAACCGGACGCTGGCGTCACTTCAAGGGCGGCGAATACGAGGTGATCGGCAAGGCGCGCCACAGCGAGACGCTCGAGGAGCTGGTCGTCTACCGCGCCCTCTACGGGGAGGGCGGACTCTGGGTGCGCCCGCTCGACATGTTCCTCGAGGACGTCGAGCAGGATGGCCGCGTCGTCCCGCGCTTTGTCTACTCAGGCGACTAACCCAAATCCAAACGTTTCGTCCACCTTTTCAAAGGTGGCGGGGCCGCGGGGGCGCGCCCCCCCCCCCCCCCCCCCCGCGCGCCGCGGCGAGCGGAACGCCCAATCCTTTCAGGCGCATTTTTCGGTTCCTTTTTACAAGAGAAAAAGGAACATCGCAAAAGGGCCGCTTCCCAGATGGGAAGCGGCCCTTTGCATCTTCTTCTTTCTTTTCTATCGCAAAAGAAAGAAGCAAAGAAAATGCTCCTGAAGGATTAAGTATCTTGTGCGCTGCGGCGCACGCGTCAGGGCTCCGCCCTGACAACCCGCCGCCTTTTGAAAAAGGCGGGCGAAAACTTTTAGATTAAATCCTTTAATCCGTCGTGATCGGCGCGGTTTTCGCCCGGACGAGCGGCAGCAGGTCGCCCGGCGAAACCTCGATCTGGCAGCCGATCCGCCCCCCGCTCACGCAGACCGCCGGGAGCGATTCCACCGCCGTGTCGAACACCGTGGGGAAGAGCTTCTTCATCCCCACCGGCGAGCAGCCGCCCCGGATGTAGCCGGTGGTCTTGTTGATCTCCGCCACCGGAATCATCGCGACCGACTTCTCCCCCACCGCCTTCGCCGCCTTTTTGAGGTCGAGCTCCTTTGCCACGGGGATCACAAACACAAAGTTGCCGCCTGATGCACCCTTCGTCACGAGCGTCTTGTAGACCGCCGCCGGGTCCTGCCCGAGCTTTTCCGCCACGCTCACCCCGTCGATCTTGCCGTCCGCGTGCTCGTAGACGTGCACCCGGTAGGAAATCTTCGCCCGGTCGAGCATGCGCATCGCATTCGTCTTGGCCTCCGCCATCCTGTCCGCCTCCAAAAAAGGGGCGCGCCCTCGGCGCGCCCCTTGATTTTTTTACATGCCGAGATAGGCCTTCTGGACCCGCTCGTCCTCCCGCATCTCCTTGGCGGTGCCGTTCATTACGATCCGCCCCGTCTCGAGCACATACGCCCTGTCCGCGATCGAAAGCGCCATCTGCGCGTTCTGCTCGACCAGCAGGATCGTCGTCCCGGCGCGGTGCAGCTCCTGGATGATGTCGAAGATCTGCTCCACCAGGATGGGCGCAAGCCCCATCGACGGCTCGTCGAGCATCAGCAGGGTCGGATGGCTCATGAGCGCGCGGCCCATCGCCAGCATCTGCTGCTCGCCGCCCGAGAGGGTGCCCGCCACCTGCCTGCGGCGCTCCCTGAGGCGGGGAAACCGCTCGTAGACGTTTTCGAGGTCGGCGGACAGCGCGGTGGGCTTCTGGGTATAGGCACCCATCTCGAGGTTCTCCTGCACCGTCATCTGCAAAAAGATGCGCCGCCCCTCGGGCACGTGGGCAAGCCCCAGTTTGACGATGTGGTTGGGGGCCGCCGTGCGGATGTCGCCGTCGAGGAAGGTGATGCTGCCGGTCTTGGTGCGCAGAAGGCCGGAGACCGTCTTGAGGATGGTGCTTTTGCCCGCGCCGTTGGCGCCGATCAGCGAGACGATCTCCCCTTTGGCGACCTCGAAGGAGATGTCCTTGATCGCATGGATGTTGCCGTAGTAGACGTTGATATCACTGACCTTCAGCATCCTGCTTCTCCCCCCTCTTCTTGCCGAGATACGCCTCGATGACCACCGGGTTGCGCCGGATCTCCTCCGGCGTGCCCTTGGCGATGATTTTGCCGTAGTTGAGCACCGCGATCCCCTCGCAGATGCCCATGACAAGGCTCATGTCGTGC
This sequence comes from Anaerotruncus sp. DFI.9.16, assembly GCF_024461615.1. Taxonomy (NCBI): domain Bacteria; kingdom Bacillati; phylum Bacillota; class Clostridia; order Eubacteriales; family Oscillospiraceae; genus Anaerotruncus; species Anaerotruncus sp. DFI.9.16. The sequence continues at coordinate 15,137 of NZ_JANFZX010000052.1, read as the reverse complement.
TCGATCAGCATGATCGCGATCTGGAAGGTATCGCGGATTTTGTGGATGTTCTCCATCAGCTCGGTCGTCTCCGAGGGGTTCATGCCCGCCGCCGGCTCGTCGAGCAGCAGCAGCTTGGGGCCGGTCGCCAGCGCGCGCACGATCTCCAGCCGCCGCTGCGCGCCGTAGGGGAGGCTTCCCGCCTCCGCGTCCGCCTGGTCCTGCATCCCGAAGATCGAGAGCAGCTCCAGCGCCTTCTCCCTCGCCGCCTTCTCCGCCTTCCAGTATTTCGGCAGGCGCAGGGTCGAGGTCAGCATGTTGTAATGGGTGTGGTTGTGCATCCCGATCAGGACGTTGTCGATCACCGACAGGTTCTTAAAGAGCCGGATGTTCTGGAAGGTGCGCGCCACGCCCGCCCGGTTGACCTGGATGGTGCTCATCCCCTTGGTATCTCTGCCGTCGATGAGGATCTTGCCGCGGGTGGGCTGGTAGACCTTGGTCAGCAGGTTGAAGACGGTCGTCTTGCCCGCGCCGTTCGGGCCGATAAGGCCGCAGATCTCGGTGCGGCCGACGGTGAGGTTGAAGTCGTCGACGGCGGGCAGCCCGCCGAATTCGATGCTCAGCCCGATCGCCTCCATGACGGGGGTATAGGCCTTGTCGCGCTCGGGGAGGATCTTTTCCCGGCTGTCGTAGTCGTTATAGGTCAGCTCGTAATCGCTCATTGCTTGACCGCCTCCCCCTTCTTTTTCCCGCCGGAGCGGTTCATGAACTTCTCAAGCAGCCTGCTCATCGAGAAGTCGTAGGTGCCCATCAGGCCGGAGGGCTTGAAGATCATCACCAAAATGAGCACGACCGAATAGAGCACCATGCGCCACTTATCGAAGGCGAGCAGCACCTGGGGTAGCGCGGTGAGCACGGTGGCGGAGAGGATCGAGCCGAGCATCGAGCCCATGCCGCCAAGCACGACCATCACGAGGATTTCGATCGATTTCATGAAGCCGAAGGTGTTCGGCTGGAGGATGCCGACGTAGGTCGCGTAGAGCGCGCCCGCCACCCCCGCGAAGAACGCCGAGAGGGTGAACGCCATGACCTTGTAGTAGGTGGTGTGGATGCCGCAGCTTTCGGCGGCGATCTCGTTTTCGCGGATCGAGAGGATCGCGCGCCCGTGGCGGGACTTCATGACCATGTGGATCACCAGGCAGGTGATCACCACGCAGATGAACACGTTCGAGACGGTCGCGGCCTTGGGGATGCGCTTGAGGCCGGAGGCACCGAAGGTGAAGTCGAAGCCGAGCACGCTGTCGATGTTGAGGAGCACGACGCGGATGATCTCGCCGAAGCCGAGGGTGATGATCGCGAGGTAATCCCCCTTGAGGCGCAGGGCGGGCACGCCGATGATGATGCCGAAGATCGCGGCCACCAGCCCCGCCAGCAGAAGCGCCAGAACGACGTAGAAATTGTATTGGAGGTGCGCGGCGGCGGCGTTCGCACCTTCGGGGAGCTTGTCGAGATTGGGCATGGGCATCGCCTTGAGGAAGATGCCCGCCGCATAGCCGCCAACCGCCATGAACCCGGCGTGCCCGAGCGGAAGCTGCCCGAGGTAGCCGGTCGCCACGTTGAGCGAGACGGCCAAGATGATGTTGATGCCGACGAGCATGAGAATTTTGGTGTAGTAGCTCGAGAGCGCGCCGGTGATGAGGTTGAGCGCCACGAACGCCAGGACGACCAACGCGGCGTTGATCGCGTAGCGCGCGGGCATGGGGATGCGCTTTTGATTCTGATTCATCTCAACGCCCCCCTTAAACCTTTTCGGTGATGTTGCGCCCGAGGATGCCGGTGGGCTTGACGAGCAGCACGACGATCAGGATGGCGAAGACGACGCCGTCCTTCCACACGGAGAGCCCGACCGCCGAAACGAGCGCCTCGGCCATGCCGATGACGAAGCCGCCGATCATCGCGCCAGGGATCGAGCCGATGCCGCCGAGCACGGCGGCGACGAACGCCTTGAGCCCGAGCATCGAGCCCATGGTGGGGTTGGCCTGCGGGTAGGCGCAGAGGTAGAGGATCGCGCCGATGCCCGCCAGCGCGGAGCCGACCGCGAAGGTGAAGGAGACGGTCGCGTTGACGCTGATGCCCATGAGCTGGGCCGCGCCCATATCCTCGCTGACGGCGCGCATCGCCTTGCCGAGCTTGGTCTTCTGGACAAGGAAGGTGAGCACCGCCATCGAGAGGATCGAGACGATGATGGTGAGCATGGCGGGGAAGCTGAGGGTCGTCCCGCCGAAGGAGATGCTCGGTCCGCCGGTGACCGCGGTCATGGCGCTGGACATGTCCTTCGCGCCCGCGCCGAAAATGAGCTGGAAGCCGTTTTCGAGCAGGAAGGAGACGCCGATGGCGGTGATGAGCAGCGAGAGGCGGGGCGCGGAGCGCAGCGGCGTGTAGGCCACCTTCTCAATGACGACGCCGAGCAGGGTGCTCGTCAGGATCGCGATGAGGATGGAGACGACCGGGTGCAGGTGGAAGTTCACCATGCACATCCACGCGGCGTAGGCGCCCACCATGATGATGTCGCCGTGCGCGAAGTTCAAAAGCAGGATAATACCGTACACCATGCTGTAGCCCAGGGCCACCAGGGCGTAGATGGAGCCGGACTGGAGTCCGTTGACCAGCTGGCTGACGATGGTAGAGAACAGAGACATAGGCTTTGCCACGTCCTTTCTTCGGCGGATGGGGCCCGGCACGCGCCGGCCCGATGGTAGCAAAAATTGCGAACAGCCAATGGCCGTTTCCACGCGAAGCGCCCTTGCCCGCGTAGGAATGCCCATTGGGCGTCCGCCCTCCATGAAGCAGAAGAAACCATGCTGGGGGGAAGAGATGCTCTTCCCCCCGGCACAGTTGTTCCTTGCAGTTGTTCCGTTCGCAGATCAGAAGAGCTCGGTGAAGACCTCTTCGCCGCCAGTCAGCTTGATCATCGCGGCGGATTTGATGGGGTTGTTGTACTCGTCGAACGCATAGGAGCCGGTGATGCCCTCGACTCCGTTGATGCCCTTGATGCCGTCGATCACGGCCTGCTTGTAGTCGTCGGAGCCGGCTTCCAGCCCGGCGGCCTCGGCGGCCTTCAGGCCCTCGACCAGCAGCAGGGCGGCGTCGTAGCCGAGCGGGGCGAACATGTTGGGGATCGCCTCGCCGTACTTGGCCTCGTAGTCGGCCTCGAACTTCTTGACCGCGTCGTTGGAGCCGGGCGCGTAGCCGGAGCAGTAGACGGAGCCCTCGAGGTCCTCCGCGGAGGCGTAGTCCTTGACGCTGCCCCAGCCGTCTCCGCCGAGGAAGGTGCCGGTGACGCCGGCGGCGCGGGCCTGGGTGACGATCATGCCGTCATCCTGGTAGTAGTTGGGGGAGAAGACGACGTCCGGGTTCTTGGAGGCGATGTTGGTCATCTGCGCCTTGAAGTCCACGTCGCCCTTGCTGTAGCCCTCGGCCGCGACGACCTCAACGCCCAGCTCGCCGCACTTCTCGACGAACGCGTCCTTGAGGCCGACCGAGTAGTCGCTGCCCGTCTCAAAGATGACGGCGGCAGTCTTGGCGCCGAGCTTATCGTTGGCGTACTGCGCCATCTTCTCGCCCTGGAACGGGTCGATGAAGCAGGAGCGGAAGATGTTGGTGCGGATCTCGCTCGCGGGGTCCTCGGGGTCGATCATCGTGACGCCGGCAGCGGTCGCGGAGGCGGTGACCTGCGGCATGTTGATCGGATAGGTCTCGTCGGCGACGGCGATCGTCGGGCCGGTGAGGACCGAACCGACCAGCGCGGTGATGCCCTGGTCGAGCAGGCGGTTGAAGGCGGTGACGGCCTCGGTGGCGTCGCCCTTCTCGTCGAGGGCGATGACCTCGATCTGCTTGCCGTTCACGCCGCCGGCCGCGTTGACCTCGTCGAAGTAGAGCATTGCGCCGTTCTTGACCGCGTTGCCGTACATGGCGTTGTCGCCGGTGGTGTTGGCCAGCAGGCCGACCTTGATCGTGTCGCCGGAAGCGGAGGGCGCGCCGTCCGCGGCGGGGGCCTCGGCGCTTCCGTCGGCGGGGGCGGACGGGGCCGCAGGGGTGTCGCTGCCGCCGCAGGCGGCCAGCGAGAGCACCATCATGACCGCTAAGGTCAGTGCCAGTAACTTTTTCATTTTCTTTCCTCCCAATTCAATTGGTAAAGGGGCGGCGTCCGGTGTCGGCCGCTACCGCTTTAAAGTAACAGATTACTTTTTTCAAGTATATTGCAAATACCCTGTAAAATCCATAGTCTTTTTCGCCAATCCTCAAAAGACAAACACGATTTCTTTTAGGATTATTCATAAAATTCCGATTGATTTTTTGGTATTTGTTTTAAATTCCAAAAGACATGCCGCTTTTTTTGACAAATCGGTCAGGGACATCGGAAGATTTCACAAGGATTTGGGCGCGTTTTTGAAGAAATTCCGCCCGCAAAATACATCCGTATTCCACCGGCGTCCAAATCCCCGGTTGGCGACCCTATTTAAATATGATAGAATAAGAAAGACCCGCTGTCAACCATAGAAATCCATTGGAGGAAGTTTCAATATGCTTCATAAATCGATCCTGTGCGCGCTTTTCTGCGTGCTGACGCTCGCGGGCTGCGCGCCCGCCGCTCCCGCGCCGCTCGGGGAGCCCGCGCAGTCCGCGCCCGCCTCCCCCGCGCCGGAGGACGCGGACCCCGCGCCGCCCGCCGCGCCCATCCCCGCGCCGGAGGGGGAGCGGGCGCGGGAACTGCTCGCGGGGATGACCGACGAGGAAAAGGTCGGCCAGCTCTTCCTCGTCTCGATCCCCGGGACGGGCCTCGACGCGGCCTCCCTCTCCTTTCTCACCGAGGCGAAGATCGGGAACGTCATCCTCTTCGGCAACAACTGTGAAAACGGGGCGCAGATCTCCGCCCTGACCGATTCCATCCAGCGCGCCGTGACCGAGGCGACCGGAGCGCCCGCCCTCATCGCGGTCGACCAGGAGGGCGGGGAGGTCACCCGCGTCACCGACGGCGCCACCGTCTACCCCGGCGCAATGGCCTTCGCCGCGTCGGGCGGGGAGCCCACCGCCCTCGACCCCGTGCCCGAGGCGAACGCCCTCAGGATCGAGGGGGAGTTCGTCGGGGAGGAGCTGCGGGCGCTCGGCATCAACTGCAACCTCGCGCCCGTCGCGGACGTGAACACCAACCCGCTGAACCCCGTCATCGGGGTGCGCTCCTACGGCGACGACCCCGAGCGGGTGGCGGGCGCCGCCGCGGCCTACGCGCTCGGGCTCCAGAGCCGCGGGGTGCTGGCGGTCGCCAAGCACTACCCCGGCCACGGGGACACGTCGGTCGACTCCCACTACGGCCTTCCCGTCTCGCAGAAATCCCTCGACGAACTCGCGGCGGCCGAGCTGGTCCCCTTCCTGACCGCAGGCAAGGCGGGCGTCGCGGGCGTGATGGCCGCGCACATCCTCTACCCCCGGATTGACCCGGACGGGCGGCCCGCGACCCTTTCCAAGGCGGTGCTCACCGGCATGCTGCGGGAGGGGGAGGGCCTGTCCAACGGCTTCGAGGGGCTCATCTTCACCGACTCGATGCGCATGGGCGCGGTCACCTCGCAGTACGGCATCGGGAACGCATGCGTGCTGGCGGTGAACGCGGGGGCCGACATCCTCACGACCGGCACGGGCGGGGACGGCGCGGCGGGCCTGCAGGTCCAGCGCGCCGCCTACAACGAGGTGCTCGCCGCCGTCAAAAACGGCATGATCTCCCGCGAGACGCTCGACGACCGGGTGGGGCGCATCCTGTTCTATAAGGAGAAATACGGGCTCTTCGACGGCGGGCTGCCGCTCGGTCCCGACCACACCCACGAGGAGGAGCACGCCCGCTTCGCGCAGGAGGTCAGCGACAAGAGCATGACGCTGCTGCGCGACCCGCGCGGCCTGCTCCCGCTGGGGATGCTCGCGGAGGAGCGCCTCCTCGCGATCTCCCCGCCCCTTCCCCTCTCCGCCGCCCCCGCCGGGACCGACCCCGAGACCGCCTCCTTCGCTTTCCTCGCGGCGGACCGCTTCTCCGGGCGGCCGCTGCTCGTCGACCCCGCGCCCGACGGGGCGCAGACCGCGGCCTGCGCAGCCGCGGCGGCGGAGGCTGACAGGGTCGTGATCGCGATGACCCGCGCGGAGCAGGCCGGGCTTGTGCGCGCGGTCGCGGACGCCAACCCCGACACCGTCGTGCTGCTGCTCGGGAGCCCCTACCTGGCCGGCCTGCTCCCGCCGGAGGTCACCGCCGTCTGCGGCTACGAGTACACCCCGCTCTCCACCGGAAGCGCCGTCTCCCTGCTCGCGGGAGGGTTTCAGCCGCGCGGCGCGCTTCCCGTGAAATTGGATTAGCTGGAAATTGCACATCTGTTTTTCCGGTCCTGCACAGATTCGACAAAATAATTTTGGCTCCTTTGTGCTGTTTTTCCCATAGCAAACCCTTCCGGGGATTGACATTTCCCCATGCGGGCTGATAAAATAGAGGATATTGAGCGAAGCGGAAAATGCCGCGCGCCGTCCGGCGCGCCCGCGGACGGATGCAGGAACCACCGGTTTTTCCTGCAAGTGCGCCGCTTTGTCCGATACACATCTGAATTGGGAGGAAGAAAGAAATGAAATCGATAAAGAAACTGCTCGCGCTCGCCCTCGCCCTCGCGATGACGGCCGCTCTCGCCGCCTGCGGCGGCAGCCCGGCTCCCGCCGAGACCCCCTCGGACAGCGCGGCCCCCGCCGGAAGCGCCGCCGAGACCCCGGCCGCCCCGGGCAAGACCTACCTCATCGCCACCGACACGACCTTCGCGCCGTTCGAGTTCCAGGACGCGCAGGGCAACTTCGTCGGCATCGACATGGACCTGCTGAAGGCCATCGCGGAGGACCAGGGCTTCCAGTATGAGATCCAGGTGCTCGGCTTCGACGCGTCGCTCCAGTCGGTGCAGTCTGGCCAGTCGGACGGCATGATCGCCGGCATGAGCATCACCGACGCCCGCAGGGAGATCTTCGACTTCTCCGAGCCCTACTTTGATTCGGGCGTCGTGATGGGCATCAAGGCGGACAACGGGGAGATCAAGGGCTACGCCGACCTGGCGGGCAAAAACGTCGCCATCAAGAAGGGCACCGAGGGCGCGGCCTTCGCCGAGAGCATCATGGATGAATACGGCTTCACCGTGACCTACTTCGCAGACTCCTCCAACATGTACGAGGACGTCAAGGCGGGCAACTCGGCCGCCTGCTTCGAGGACTACCCGGTTCTCGGCTACGCGATCTCGCAGGACATCGGGCTCAAGATCGTCACCGAGATGGAGCGCGGCAATTCCTACGGCTTCGCGGTCAACAAGGGCCAGAACCCCGAGCTGGTCGAGATGTTCAACGCGGGCCTCCAGAACCTGCGCGACAGCGGCAAATACCAGGAGATCCTCGACACCTATATCAAAAAGTAACCATTCGGCGCGCATCCGTGGGGGGGGGGGGGGGGGGGGCCCCCCCCCCCCCCGCCGTCGGTTTCCCGGTTTACCGGATCTCGATCGTCCCGCGCGCCGATTTGGCCATGAGGCCCTCGGTGTGCGGCGTGACATAGACGCTCTCCGAGACGAATTTCCCGGACAGCGGCATACTGACATAGTAGGTGATCGTGTAGCTGTCGGGGTCGTCCGCGCCTGGGGTGTCGCCGCTGTAGGGGACGACCTTCTCCACCGCGCCGTCCGCCACCGGCTCCTCACCGAAGAAATCCGGGTCGGCCTCCTCGGCCGCCAGCTCCCGCTCCCAGCTCCCGCGGTCTCGGTAGATATAGCCGCTGACCGTCTGGGCCTCGTTTTCCACGCCGCCCCACATCCAACCGTTCGCATCCTGGTAGCTCTGGGCGGGCAGGTAGCGCATCCCCGCCGGGATGAGGTCGGAGACCGTGTAGCAGCCGTCGGGCGCGTCGGGCGAGAAGGTGACGCGGATGTCGACCCGCGCGGCGCCCGCGCGCTCGAGGGAATCCGCGCCGACCGGGGTGTAGGTCTTTTCGACTTTGAGCCTGCTCGTCGCGGCGCCCGCGTCCGCGGTATGCGCGGTGTAGGCGGCGCAGGCATAGAGCTCCTTGCTCCCCGAAAAATCCGCCTCCGCGAGCGCCTGCGCGCTCAGCGAGAAGGATTTGCAGCCCCTGCCCGAAAGGGAGATCTCCCGCCGCTCGCCGTTCTGCGTCACGCTGAACTTCGCCGCGCTCTCCCCCGCCGGGAGCTTGAAGTGCTCGATGTAGGCGAGCTGCTCGAGGTTTGGGAGCACCTCCGACCGGGCGCGGTCGGTGTCCGCGCCGTTTAAGAAGCGCATGAGCGGGCCGGCGTCGGGATGGGAGGACACCGAGGTGAGCAGCAGAGCCGCCGCCGTGTTTTGGATACGGTCGTCGAGCGAGCCGCCCGCCTCGACGTATTTGACCGCGCCCTCGCTGACGAGCTGCCCGCCGAGCGATTCATAGACCGCATCCGCGCCGGTAAAGTCGCCGAGCTGCGCCAGCCCCGCCCCGAGGTAGAGCTTCTGCGCGGGGGTGAGGGAGTCCCCCTCCCGCTCGAGCATGCGGGTGATGTCGAGCAGCACCGGCTCCCCGGCCGCCGCGAGCCCGAGGTAGGACATCACGCGCTCGTCGGGGGTGGAGGCGGCGTCCGCGAGCTTGCCGTGCAGGAACGCGACAGCGTCCGCCTTGTTGATCAGCTCGGGGGCCACGACGAGCATCTTGGCCGTCACGGCCGCGTCCCCCTCCGCGAGCGGCAGCAGCTTGACGCCGCCGTCCTCCTGGAGCGATTCGAGCCGGTAATCCTTGCGGACGGTCTCCCGGTCCTCCGGGTCGAGCAGCTCGTTTGCCGCGACGCGGGCGCGGTAGGCCGCGACCAGCAGCTCGGTGCGCTCCCCGTCCTGGGCGGACAGCCGCTGGAGGCCCTCCATATAGGGTTTCATCCGCTCGTCGTAGACGGTGAGCTTCACCGGGTAGCGCGCCGGCTCCAGCGAGCCGACCTCGGAGAGCGGAAGGTTCCTGACGACCGGGACGGCGAGCCCCTCCTCCACGACCGAGAACTCCTTCTGGAGCGCGTCGGAGTGGGCGCCGCAGGCCGCCTCAAAGCGGACCGCATAGCCGCCCGCCTCGTACTTGCCGAAGTTGAAGGGGGTGTGATCGGACGCGCGGCCGGTGCCGGTCAGCCGGTCGACCTCCGCGCCCGTCCCGTCGAGGATGACCGCCGTGTAGGAGACGGTGTCCCCCGACTGGATGCCGGTGCCCGCCGCGGCCACCGACATCGAGAGGTCGTCCCCCGCGAGGTAGCTGTCGGTCACGACGGCATTCAGGTAGAAGGGCTGCGTCGCCACCGCCCGGGAGGCGACGCTGCCCGCCTTGAGGTCGGGGGTGACCGCCAGCGCGGTGACCCGCCAGGAGGTCACATTGTCGGGCAGCTTGACCGAGAGGACCGCCTTCCCGTCCGCGCCGAGCTGCGCCGTCTGGAAGGCGGCGGTGTCGAGGAACTCCCTGCGCAGGTAGGCGCCGGCCCCGCCGCCGCCCGTGTCCGCGGCCCCTTCGGCCCCCGCGGTGTTGGGGATCGCCTTGCCGCTCTCGTCGTAGGCGCGGTAGGAGACCGCCTGCCGCACATAGGGGTGGTAGATGCTCCCGTAGAGCTGGCCCGCCAGGTCGACCGTCTGGCTTCCCAGCGCGAAGACCGCCTCGTCCACGACCCCGACGACGGCCGAGCCGGAGACGGGGTTCCCGGCGGCGTCCACGGCCGCGAGGGTGATCTCCGCCGTATCGCCCGGCCGGTAGGCCTCCCTGTCGGGCGTGACCGTCAGGGTGAGCTCCTTGCCGCTGTAGTCGTAGGAGACGTTGTGCGGGTCGATCGGGTAGACGTGCCGCCCGTCGAAATACGCGCCCGCGAAATAGACGTTGGGGAGGTAATCCTCCTTCATCGTCAGGGTGATCTCGTCCCCGTCGGTGACCCCCGCCTCAAACGCCTTGCGCTGCATGGCGGTGTAGAGGATGCGGCCCCGGTTCTCCGTCTTCACGCCGTTGGCGTAGAGCCCCAGCGTGATCGGGTCCCCAATGTCCGCCGGGTCGTTGGCGTGCGGGTCGCTTCCGTCCACAAAGGTGTAGCTCACGAGGCCGTCCGCGCGCGGGTAGGGCGTTCTGCCGTGGAGGCTGTCCGCCACCGTGCCGATGACGCCGCCGTCGAACTGCGCCTCGAACCAGTAGAAGGTCTCGTCGCCGTCGGCGTAGGCGGAAAGCCCGGTGAAGACCGCGCTGCCGCCCGACGTGCCGCCGCGCAGGGTGTCCACCACCCGTTCGGCGCGCTCGTAGCGGTAGCTGGTGACGGTGCGCTTGTTGACGTAGTCGTAATAGCTGCTCGTGGGGACCCTGGTGTAGTTGATCTCATGCACCGTCAGGGTGACGGGCAGGTCGGCGGAAACCCCCGCCAGCCGGTCGAACTCGTCCTCGTAGACGGCGCGGGCGAGCGGGCGGGCGGTGCCGCCCTGGAAGAGCTTGGAGGGATCGAGCGACGCGGTCCGCACCGTGACGTCGCCGGTGGCCTTGTCGCGTTCGGTCCTGGCCGCGATCCGCGAGGGCAGCACGGTGATCGCGCCCGACTCATAGAAGTAGCCGCCGTCCTCCCTGCCCGAGTTGTCCACCGTGTACCAGAGGGACTGGGGCGACCAGTCGAGCGCCGACCGCCGGTCCTGGCGCATCTGGGCGAGGTTCAGTCTGGTCGTGTGGGTGGCGCGGCCCTGCTCGTCGAGCCGGATGGCCGTCCGACCGGGCCCGTCGGGGCCGGCGCTTCCCATATAGTCGCCGCTGAAGGTGAGCTCCCCGCCCGAAAGCGGGGTCCCGTCGTAGTAGCTCGCCTCGATCGTGAAGGTGACCGGATCGGTCGCATAGTACCAGTCCTTGTCGGGGGTAACGGTGATCCGGTAGGCGGGCTTCTGGTAATGCTCGATCGAAAAGCTCTTGGAGGTGTAGACCCCCTCGTCCCCGTCGGTGACCGAGAAGGCGTACCAGTCCTGCCGGATCCCCTGCAGGGACATGCTCCCCTCAAAGGTGCCGTCCGCCGCCACCGGGACCCGCACGCGGGTGATCTCCGATTCGGGGCCGTACTGCCCGAGCGTCGCCCACACCGCCTGCGGCAGCCCCTGCGCGCCCGTGCGCGGCTTGACCACGCCCCAGAACCGGACGGCGTCGTCCGGCTGGTAGATCTCGCGGTCGGTGTAGAGCGCGGTATAGAACCGCTCGTTGAGCGGCGTATCCTCCCGCGCCGAGAGGGAAGCCTTTTCAAAGTAGACCGTCCGCGCGTCCCGGATGACCGACAGATAGGCGTCCTCCGTCTCGCCGGTCATGACGCGGGCGGTGCCGTCCGCCATCGTCGTGGCGGTGCGGGTCTGGCCGCTCTCCGCGTCCTCCCACTCGAGCACCGCGCCCGAAAGCGGCCCGCCCGTGACCGGGTCGTTCACCCACACGAGGGTGTCCCCGTCGGACGACTGGACATAGACGCTCAGGTTGCAGACCTGGAGGAGCTTCTGGACGAACTGCTCGTTGCCCTCCCGGTCCTTGCCCGAGACCGTCGCGATGTAGCAGCCCTCCCCGAGGTCGTCCGGAAGCGGCGCGTAGAGCTCGCCGCCGGATTCGTCCGCCGGCAAAAGCTCGCCCGTGAAGGAGGCGGTCTCCTCCAGACCGGTCGTGTTGGCCACATAGTCGGTCTTTTCCCCATACCGTTCGGCGTAGAACGCGTCGCGGTCCCGCTGCTCCTTGATGAAGCCGCTGATGTCCGCGTAGCGGTGCAGCGAGACATCGAAGGGCAGCCCGGTCATGTCGTCACCCGCGTAGAGCGCCACCGACAGCGGGTCGCCGGGCAGGAAGGTTTCAGCGTAATCCCCCGCCAGCCGCAGGCGCATGTAGTCCCAGCGGTCGGCCTCCTCCCCCGTCGTCTCGAAGGAGAAGTGGAGGTCCTCCTTGAGGCTCATGCCGCCCGGCGCGGTCAGCCCCGCCTTGACGGTCACCCGGTAGATGCTGTCGGGCGAGAGCGGTCCCTCCGGGCGGAAAATGACGGTGTAGTCGTTCGTCTCAAAGCTGCCCGCCGTCTCCGGCTTGATCTCGAAAAAATCCTTCAGGTTCACGCCCGGCGCGTTGAAGGTGAACTCGATCCCCGCCTCGAGCGGCACATAGCTCGCGCCGTCGCGCGGGTAGACCCCGCTCACCGCGAGGTCGCTCTTCGTCTGGAAGGCGAACGACTGCACAACCGCCTTTGTCGCCGGGTTAATTATGCGGATCGTATAGACGGTGTTGTCCATGAGCGGCACGCCGGGCACCAGCGTCCAGTTTCTGCCGCTCCCCCCGATCGTATAGTCGCCGATGTCCGGCTCGATGTCCAGCATCGCGCGCAGCTCGTCCTGCGACACCCGCCAGCCCGTCGTGATCGTAAAGGAGCTGTCCGCCGCGAGCCCCAGCTCGGTCTTCTGGGTCGCGCCGATCTCCACCGACGCCATCACCATGTCCCCCGTCGGCCGCGAGAGCAGAAACGCCGCCCCCGCCGCCGCCAGGATGATGACGCCGACGATCGCCGGGATCAGCCATCTCTTCTGTTTCATTGGAGTACCTCCTTTCCGGGGGAGCTTTCAAAAAAGCTTCCCCGGACCCCTTCTTTCCGGGGGAGCTTTCGAAAAAGCTTCCCCGGACCCCTTCTTTCCGGGGGAACTTTCGAGAAAGTTTCCCCGGACCCCTTCAAAGCGTTTGGTTCAGGCCGGCCGCCGCGCCATAGAACAGGCGCGCGGCATGCGGCGGGGCTTTTGGCCGCGCGGTAACGTTTCCCCCGGATGCCCGCCACGAGGCGGGGCGGAAAACCGGGCGGCCCCGCCGCCCGCGCGCGAAGGCACGGCCTTCGCGCGAACGCCCGCCGGGCGTTGTTTTCCGCCCGCAACCTTCCGTCCAATCAGTGGCAAATTCAGGACGGATTCGTGCATCTCCAGTATACCATATTTTTCGACAGGGAAAAACCGGAAAACACCGCAAAATAAAACGCCGGGCCCCATCGCGGACGGGGGCCGGCGTTATAGAAACCAAAGGAAAGGGCCGCCACACGGCGGCCTTTTTCTTTGGAGCAGGTAACGGGGATCGAACCCGCGTTGTCTGCTTGGGAAGCAGAAGTGTTGCCATTACACCATACCTGCGCAGTGGATTTATGATAGCATTTTTTGGCGGGTTTGTCAACCGCCCCGCGGGGCGGAAAGGCGGGGCAAAAATTATCCCGCCGGCTGTGGAGGCAGCCGGCGGGGATCATTTTATCTCTCTGTCGGAAATATCTGACGGGTCAGATTATTTCACTTTGCGGAACGCAACAGCGCCAGCAGCAGCCAGGGAAACAACGGCGGCTACGAGAGCCACGTTGACCATGTCGCTGGAACCGGTGTTCGGGATGTCTTTGCCATTGTTGGTCGGGGTCTCAACATCGGCGGGCTCGGAGGTCTCCGGCTCGTCAACGGTCACATCGAGCTCGGTGTCGGAGACGATGTAGGTGCCCAGCTGACGGGTGCGGATGGACCAGCCCGGAATCTCCTCGTCGTCCTCGGAGTAGGTGAACTTGGAGGTGACGTCGGTCAGATAGCCGTCGGCATCCACTTCATAGATGAAGCAGTTTTCCGGATCGGGGGTGTAGTCATCGTCGTCATCCCACGGGATGCCGAGGGTCAGGGTCGCCTTGGAGGTCGCGGGAACGGTCGGATGACCGACAAAGTCATAGAACCACAGGTCGGCGTCGACGGGATCGCCGTACTCGGCATAGATGTCGCTCATGTTCGAGGTGGACAGACGCGCATAGAATTTGCGGGCGTCGTCGTCAGACTCAAACTTCAGGGCCGCACGGTCGTCACCCCAGATGATGGTGTTGGTGTCGTTCTTGTCAGGATCAAAGTAGACGCGATCACCGATATCGGGATTGCCATCATTCGTGACCTTATCATTGGAAACCCAGAAATTGTAGCTGATCGTAAAGACTTCGTCTTTTTCCCATACACTATCCGCACCGACACCAGTCATTGCCTTGTCACTACCAGGCTGCTGATTGGCCACTTTGGTTTTCCTCGCTTTGAACTCGATGTCGCCAGATGCCTTGTGCTCATCAGTATCAAGGACATCGTTGAACTCGATCACAAGATAAGCAGTACGGGTCAGATCACCCAGCCGGTAATCGCTCTTGACACTGATCGATTTAATCAGTTTAGCGCCGTCATCCTTGTCGATGCTGAACTTGAAGAGATCTTTGTCAGCAAGCTGCTCAACAGTCACTTTATCGATCTCACCGAGATTGGAAAGAGACTGGTTCATTTTGCCGCCAAGTGCAACATACAGGGTAGATTTCGGAATAACCGGGTCGGCCTTGATATAGCCGTCACCAATATCCGGATTCCCAGCGTCCTTGCTCACTTCACCGTCCGAATTGTAGAATACATTTGTCGCCGCCTCATCGGCGAACGCAACCACGGAGAGGCTCAGCACGCAAGCCAGCGCCAGCACCAAAGAAAGTACCTTTTTCATTGGTAAGTTTCCTCCTTAAAAATCAGTTTTAAAATGCCATGTTGAGAGAGGGTCCTCCAACCGCTCCCTTAACTGTTTCCAATTATAGCGTGTGCCGCTGCCAATGTCAAGCGTTTTTGTAACCAATTTGTAACTTTTCAAAAATTTTTGTTACCTGATTGTAATTATTTTACCATTTACTGTAAAATTCTCATATACATCCATTTTTGCATAAAATAACCCCGCGAGCGTGAAGAGTCCCAGGCGCACGGCATCCACGGCCCCAGCCCGTGGATGCCCTCGCGTTTGGACAAGCCAAAGCGCGTGCGCCTCACAGGGGGAGGGTCAGCGACCCTCCCCCGTATGCCCCTACCCGGTGGCCACCGATCGCGGAACATAAAAATACCCCGCGAGCGTGGAGAGTCGCTCGCGGGGTTGTGGATCAATAAGATTTTAAGAAATCAGATTGATGGATTAGGCCCAGATGCCAGTGTCCGGGATCGCCTTGCCATCGTCGGGAGTCTCAACATCTTCCGCAGCAGCGGTGGTGTAGGCTTTCTCAGCGATGATGTAGACGCCAAGCTCACGGGTCTTGGTCTGGAAG
>NZ_JANFZX010000051.1:0-21101 GCF_024461615.1 Anaerotruncus sp. DFI.9.16 | reverse complement strand
CTCCGCCGCTCGCCGAGCGGCAAATCCAAGACCGCTGTCGGTCGACTACCGACAAACTGCGCCGTTCGATGAGCGGCAAATCTAAAACCGCCGTCGGCCGGCCACCGACAACCTCCGCCGCTCACCGAGCGGCAAATCTAAGTCCCTCCGCAAATAAAACCCGGCGGCGCCGCATACACATGTACTAATTTGACAGGAGAGGTGTGCGGATATGAAGAAAAGGCTCGCGGCGGTTCTATTGAGCGTTTTGATATGCGTCCCGCTGTCGGCGGGGGTCTATGCGGAGGATTTACCGGACATGACCGCGCTTGAGACGGCGGCGCCGGTGGACAATTCCCTGCCGGCGAAATCGGCGATCCTGATCGAGCAGGAGAGCGGGCGGGTGCTCTTTGAGAAGAACGCGGATGAGGTGCTGCCTCCCGCGTCGATCACCAAGGTGATGACGCTGCTGCTCGTCATGGAGGCGCTCGACGAGGGGCGCATCTCAATCGACGACATGGTGACCTGCTCGGAACACGCCGAATCGATGGGCGGCAGCCAGATCTGGTTCAAGGCAGGAGAACAGATGACGGTCGACGACCTTTTGAAGGCGACCGCGATTTCGAGCGCCAACGACGCGTCGGTGGCGCTGGCGGAGATGATCGCAGGCAGCGAGGAGGCGTTCGTCGGCCTGATGAACGAGCGCGCCCAGCAGCTTGAGATGACCAACACCCACTTCGTCAACGCGACCGGGCTGGACGCGGAGGGGCATGTGACGACGGCGCGCGATATCGCGACGATGAGCCGGGAGCTGCTCAAGCATCCAAAGATCACCGAGTATTCGAGCGTGTGGATGTCGGAGCTGCGGGACGGCCAGACCCAGCTGGTCAACACGAACAAGCTCGTGCGGTTCTATGACGGCTGTACCGGGCTGAAAACGGGCACGACGAACGGCGCGGGCAGCTGCCTGTCGGCAAGCGCGACCCGCAAGGGGATGTCGCTCGTCGCGGTGACGCTCGGGAGCCCGACCTCGGCGGAGCGGTTCTCCGCCGCACGGGGACTGCTCGATTACGGTTTCGCCAACTACACCCGCGTCGAGCTGCCGCCGCTCGAGGGGCTGGACGCGGTGCCCGTGCGCCACGGCGTGGCGCAGGAGGTCTCGGTGCTGTCCGAAACGCCGGGCGCGGTGATCGTCAAGGCCTCCGACAAGGACGCGATCGAACAGCAGGCAGAGCTGCTCGAGGATGTGGAGGCCCCGGTCGAGGCGGGGCAGATGCTCGGGAAGGTGACGGTCCGGGTGGGGGAGAGCGTCCTCTGCGAATACAACCTCGTCGCGGCGGAGGGCGTGGAACGGATGACCTTCGGCAACGCGCTCAAGGAACTGCTCTGCCGGCTGATCGCAATGTAACGGGGTTTGACCGCCCGCGGCCGACATGGATTATTTTTGGAATTTTCATAAACCCGGCTTGAAATGGACCGTCAAATAGGGTACAATATGTGTAACAAAGAAGGATTCTGCACGACGTCGAATTGTGCGATTTGTACAATATCCAAGCGGAAAGGAAGACCTGAGATGGCAATGAAGTTGAACACCAGGTATCTCAAAAGTTTTGTGAACGAACATGAGCTCAAAGCGATCGAACCGCAGGTGCTGGCCGCGCACCGGACTTTGACGGAAAAATCCGGTTTGGGCAACGATTACCTCGGCTGGACCACCCTGCCGAAGGATTACGACCGGGAGGAGTTCTCCCGCATCAAGGCGGCGGCCGGAAAGATCCAGTCGGATACCGACCTGCTGCTCGTCATCGGCATCGGCGGCTCCTACCTCGGCGCGCGCGCCGCGCTCGAGCTGCTGCGCTCTCCCTATTACAACAACCTGAAAAAGGATACCCCCGACATTTACTTCGTCGGCAACAGCATCAGCCCCGACTACCTCAACACGGTGCTGGCCCTCTGCGAGGGCAGGCGCGTGTCGGTCAACATCATCTCCAAGTCCGGCACCACCACCGAGCCCGCGCTCGCGTTCCGGGTCTTCCGCGAGCTGCTTGAGCAGCGGTACGGCAAGGAGGAGGCCAGGGGCCGCATCTACGCCACCACCGACAAGGCGCGCGGCACCCTCAAGGAGCTCTCCGACCGCGAGGGCTACGAGACCTTCGTCATCCCCGACGACGTGGGCGGGCGCTATTCGGTGCTGACCGCCGTGGGCCTGCTGCCGATGGCGGTCGCGGGCATCGATATCGACGCGGTGATGGGCGGCGCGGCCGCCGCGATGGACGATCTGGCCGTCGACGACCTGTGCAAAAACGACTGCTACAAGTACGCGGCCTACCGCAACATCCTCTATCGCAAGGGCAAGCAGATCGAACTTCTCGTCAGCTACGAGCCGGCGTTCACGATGATGAACGAATGGTTCAAGCAGCTCTTCGGCGAGAGCGAGGGCAAGGACCAGAAGGGGCTCTTCCCGGCGTCGGTCGTCTTTTCCACCGACCTGCATTCGATGGGACAGTTTATCCAGGAAGGCAGCCGCTGCATGTTTGAAACGGTCGTGGACATCCAAAACTCTACAAAGGACTTCTTTGTCAAGGACGACCCGGAAAACCTCGACGGACTCAACTTCCTTTCCAACCAGAATATGTCGGTCGTCAACCACAAGGCGATGCAGGGGACCATCCTCGCGCACACCGAGGGCGGCGTGCCGAACATGGTGCTTGAGGTCCCCGGGATCAACGAGCATGAGTTCGGCTACATGGTCTATTTCTTCGAGAAGGCGTGCGCCATCAGCGGATACCTGCTGGCGGTGAACCCCTTCAACCAGCCGGGTGTCGAGAGCTACAAGAAAAACATGTTCGCGCTGCTCGGCAAGCCGGGCTATGAGGATCAGCGCGCGGAGCTCGAGGCGAAGCTGGGCTAACAGGACGTTTGGAAACCAAATTTCATATATTGGAGGAATTTCACATGATAAAGCTTATCGTAGGAAACAAAGGCTCCGGAAAAACCAAGCGGCTCATCGGCATGGTCAACGAAGCGGTGACGACTTCCAAGGGCAATGTGGTCTGCGTGGAAAAGGGCAATACCCTGACCTTTGACATCAGCCACCAGGCGCGCCTCATCGACATCGACGACTACGCCGTCAGCGGCTTCGACGCGTTCTATGGATTCTTCTGCGGCCTCTTCGCGGGCAACTACGACATCACGGAAGTGTTTGTCGACGCGACCTTCAAGGTCGGCGGCAAGGACTTTCAGGCGTTCGCCGTCATGGTCGATAAACTCGTAAAGCTGCTGGATCAGAATGGCGCCACGATGACCTTTACCGTCTCCTGCGACAAGACCGATCTGCCCGAGCGCATCCACCAATATATCATCTGATTCCGGCTTAGCCGGCGCCTTGCGGGAAGGAGGCAGCCGCATTCCTTCCCCGGCTCCCACATTTATCATGCGTACCAAACGGCCGCCTTTTTGGGCGGCCGTTTGTCACAGGAAGCCTGAAAACCATGTCTGAACGGAAAGGATGGCGGAGAGATGAAGAAATGTTTGGCATTGCTGCTCTGTACGGTTCTGGTGCTTTCCCTCGGGGGGTTCACCGCCAAGGAGACGGCCGCCGCGGGAAACCCGGCGAAAATCTACCGGGAGGCGCTGGATAAAAGCCTTCAGGGAGACGCCGTGCAGGTCAACACGGCAATCGACACCGCCATGAAGGCGGGCGGCCTCACGATCAGCCTGCGCACCAACGCGACGATCCAGATGAAGGGGGAAGGGGACAGGACGCAGTTTTCGATCGTCATCTCGACGGCGCTGCCCGACGGAGAGGAGAAGCTCGGCTTCTATTATAAGGGCGGATACCTCTATCTGGACGGCGGCCCCGGCGCCAGGCTGAAAGTGCGCGCGCCGATGGAGGCGGCGGGCATGATCGTCAATGAATTCTGCACGCCGACGGCTCCCACCGATGCGCTGAAGAACGCGACCGTCAAGCAGGAGGACGGAAACACCGTGATCACCTATAAGGTCGGCGCGACCGAATTGCAGGCCGCGGCGGGCGACGTGCTGGCGGCGCTCCGGGATGCGCTGCGCGAGGAGGGCCTTACCAACGTCAAGCCCCTGGCGATCACCGGGAGCGTGACGATCGATAAGGACGGCAGGATCGCCGCCGACAGGGCCCAGGTCAAATTCTCAGCGGTGGTCGAGGGCCAGACCGCCATCTGCACCTCGACGATGACCTCCACATACCCCGCGGTGGGTGAGGACTTTGCCGTGCAGTTCCCGGCGGATCTCGCCGGCTACCAGGAGATGAGCGATCTCCCGGCAGCATAAATCAGGATATAAAAGCGGCCGCCCGCAGGGCGGCCGCCGTGCTTTTATTCCTCGGTGGGTTCCTCGCCGTCATCCTGCGCGGCCGCTTCCGGCGCGGCATCCTGGACGGGCTCCTCCGGCGCGGAGCATCCGCAGCCGCAGACATCCTCCTCGTCGTCCTCGTCGACCTGGGTCGCATAATAGTCCAGATCGGACATGTCGTCCATCAGTTCGTCGTCGAGATCGTCGCAGAGCGCGCAGCTGCGGCGTTTAAAATAAGCGGCAAACGCGACGATCGCGCCCGCTATGGCGATCAGAAGGGCAATGGTCGCTATAAAGGTACCTTTTCTCATATCGATTCCTCCTGTAGTGGATAGTTGGGCGTGTAGATGCATCTATTATAATCCATTTCCCGGATAAAGACAAGTCATTACGTTTATTTTGTGCCGGAGCGGGTAAAATATACGATCCCGCGTAAAGACGCAAAAAACCGCCCCGCGCAGCGCGCGGGGCGGTTTTCTCTTTTTATTCGACGATGCTTTTGCCGGTCATCTCCTTGGGCTGGGGCAGATCGAGGAGCTTGAGCATCGTGGGGGCGAGGTCCGCCAGGCGGCCTCCCTCACGCAGTTTCACGTCGCCACAGCCCACCGCGATGAGCGGCACCGGGTTGGTGGTGTGCGCCGTGAAGGGGGAGCCGTCCGGCTCGAACATCTGGTCGGCGTTGCCGTGGTCGGCGGTGATCAGTGCGCGCCCGCCCATCCGCAGGATCGCGTCCACCGTCTCGCCGAGGCATTTGTCCACCGCTTCCACCGCGCGCTTGGCCGCGTTGAAGACGCCGGTGTGTCCGACCATGTCGCAGTTGGCATAGTTGAGGATGATCACGTCGTATTTCCCGCTTTCGATCCGCTTGACCACCTCGTCAGCGACGATGTAGGCGCTCATCTCCGGCTGCATGTCATAGGTCGCAACCTTGGGAGAGGGGATCAGCGCGCGGTCCTCGCCCGGGTAAGGCTGCTCGACGCCGCCGTTGAAAAAGAAGGTGACGTGCGCGTACTTCTCCGTCTCCGCGATGCGCAGCTGGGTGAGGCCCTGGTCGGAGATGTACTGGCCGAAGGTGTTGTCGAGGCTCTCCGGCTTGAAGGCCACCTCGACGTTCGGCATCGTCACGTCGTACTGGGTCATGCAGACGAAGAAGACGTGCTTTTGGCCGCCCTCGCGCTCAAAGCCCTTGAAGTCCGGGTCCACGAAGGTCCGGGTCAGTTCGCGCGCGCGGTCGGGACGGAAGTTGTAGAAGATCATCGAATCGCCGTCGCGAACGCCCGCGTCCTTGAGGCAGACGGTCGGCTCGATGAATTCGTCGGTGACCTCCGCGCCGTAGGATTTCTCCGCCGCGTCGACCGCCGATGGGTTGAAGTTGCCCTCCCCCTTCACGATCGCGTGATAGGCGCGGGAGACGCGCTCCCAGCGGTTGTCGCGGTCCATCGCGTAATACCGGCCGATCACCGTCGCGATGCGGCCGATGCCGATCCGGTTCATCTCGGCTTCCAGCGCCGCAAGGAAATCCACGCCAGAGGTCGGGGGCACGTCGCGGCCGTCCATGAAGCAGTGGACGTACACCTTCTTGAGCCCCGCGTCCTTCGCCAGCCGCAGCAGACCGTAAAGGTGGGTGTTGTGGCTGTGCACGCCGCCGTCCGAGCAGAGGCCCATCAGGTGCAGCGCGGAGTCGTTCTTTTTGCAGTTCTCCACCGCCGCCAGCAGAGCGGGGTTTTGAAAGAAGTCCCCGTCCTCGATCGACTTGGAGATGCGGGTCAGCTCCTGATAGACGATGCGGCCCGCGCCGATATTGGTGTGGCCCACCTCCGAGTTGCCCATCTGGCCGTCGGGCAGGCCCACGTCGAGGCCGGACGCCCCGATCAGCGTGTGGGGGCAGGTGGCCATCAGGCGGTCAATGTTCGGCTTTTTGGCCGCCGCGATCGCGTTGCCGTAGTCCTGCGGGTTATATCCGAAACCGTCCAGGATAATGAGTGCCAAAGGTTTTTTCATCTGCTTTCCTCCTAATGCCCGGGTTTATTTCGAGGCCGCTTCCACGATCGCTGTGAAGTCGGGGGCCTTGAGGGACGCGCCCCCGATGAGCCCGCCGTCCACGTCCGGCTGCGCGACCAGCTCCGCCGCGTTCTTCGCGTTCATCGAGCCGCCGTACTGGATGGTCAGGCCGTCCGCGGCCGCCTGGCCGTAGAGGCCCGCGACCACCGCGCGGATGTAACGGCAGACCTCGTTGGCCTGCCCGGCAGTCGCGGTCTTGCCCGTGCCGATCGCCCAGACCGGCTCATACGCGATGATGACACGCTTGAGTTCCTCGGCGGAGACGCCGCCCAGCGCGACCTTCGTCTGAAGGCCGACGATCTCCTCGGTGATCCCCTGCTCCCGCTGCGCGAGCAGCTCGCCCACGCAGAGGATGACGGTGAGGCCCGCGTCGAGCGCCGCGCGCACGCGCTTCTGCACCGTCTCGTCCGTCTCGCCGAAATACTGGCGGCGCTCGCTGTGGCCGATGACCACATATTTGACGCCCATCTCTGCGAGCATGTCGGCGGAGATCTCGCCCGTGAAGGCACCCGATTTCTCCCAGTGGCAGTTCTCGGCGCCCACGCCGATGTTGGTCCCCTCGGTCAGCGCGAGCGCGGTCTCAAGGTTGGTGTAGGGCACACAGATCACGACGCCGCAGCCGGCGTCCGCGACCATCGGCTTGAGCTCTTCGATCAGGGCTTTCGCCTCGGGGCGGGTCTTGTTCATCTTCCAGTTGCCGGCGATGACGGCCTTGCGCAGGTTCTTGTTCATAGTATGTCCTCCTGTATCGTGATGTATTGATGACGGTGTTCGGGCCGCGGCGGGAAACCCGCGCCTCGCGCGGAACGCAAAACTTTGTTTTGCGTACAAACGGCGTAGCCGTTTGGTTTCCCGCCCCCGCGTGTGCGGATGGGGCGCGGGAGGCTGAAAAAGGGCGGGCTGACGCCCGCCCTTTTGGTGGCTCTTATTTGTCGTTGAGGGCCGCGATGCCGGGCAGCTCGAGGCCTTCGAGGAACTCGAGGGAGGCGCCGCCGCCGGTGGAGATGTGGGTCATTTTGTCGGCATAGCCGAGCTTGGTGACCGCCGCGGCCGAATCGCCGCCGCCGATGATCGAGACCGCGCCGCTCTCGGCGACCGCCTCGGCGACCTTGAGGGTGCCCTCGGCGAACCGCTCGAACTCAAAGACGCCCATCGGGCCGTTCCACACGACGGTGCCGGCGTTCTTCACGGCGCCGCAGAAGAGCTCGATCGTCCTGGGGCCGATGTCCATGCCCATCCAGCCGTCGGGGATGTCGTCGCTGTCGACGATTTTGATGTCGCAGTTGGCATCGAACTTGTCGCCCGCCTTGTTGTCGACCGGCAGCAGCAGGCTGACGCCCTTGTCCTTCGCCTTCCGGAGCATCTCGCGCGCCAGGTCGAGCTTATCCTCCTCGCAGAGGGAGTTGCCGATCGAATGGCCCTGCGCCTTCATGAAGGTGTAGGACATGCCGCCGCCCACGATGAGGGTGTCGACCTTCTCGAGGAGGTTGTTGATGACGCCGATCTTGTCGGAGACCTTCGCGCCGCCCAGGATCGCCACGAAGGGGCGCTTGGGGTCGGAGAGGGCCTTGCCCATGATGGTGATCTCCTTCTGGATGAGGAAGCCGCAGACGGCGGGCAGGTAATCGGCGACGCCGGCGGTCGAGGAATGGGCGCGGTGCGCCGAACCGAACGCGTCGTTGACATAGATTTCCGCCAGCGAGGCAAACGCCTTGGCGAGATCGGGGTTGTTCTTGGTCTCGCCCGCCTCGAAGCGGACGTTCTCGAGCAGGAGCAGCTCGCCGGGCTTCAGCGCCGCGGCCTTGGCCTTCGCGTCGTCGCCGACGACGTCCTTGGCCATCGCGACCGGCTTGCCGAGCAGCTCGCTCAGGCGGGCCGCCACAGGCGCGAGGGAGAACTCGGGCTTCACTTCGCCCTTCGGACGTCCGAGGTGGGAGCAGAGGATGACTGCCGCGTTGTGGTCAAGCAGGTACTTGATGGTCGGCAGGGCCGCAACGATGCGCTTGTCCGAGGTGATGACGCCGTCCTTCAGCGGGACGTTGAAATCGCAGCGGACGAGTACCTTTTTGCCGTTTACGTCGATGTCCTCCACCGACTTTTTGTTGTAAGAGGTCATTGAAATAGCCACCCTTCATTTTATGTAAATTGGCATAGACTTACCCGGTCGATTGATGCAGATTGCATAACCTGAAACCATGAATATTTTAATGCAACAACCCGCATTTTGCAAGGGCTTTTGCCCATTTTCCCTGCTTTGAACAGCCATGCCGCAAGGTTTGACGTTTTCTTTGGGGATTTTTGCACACGACATGTGCAAAAAGCGCCTGCGGCGCCCTCAGCCCCGGATGAAATCCTGCTCCCGCGCCCGGGTGTTGATCCGTTTTTCCCCGCGCACGATCACGCCCGCGACCTTCGGACCCGAGTTGATCGCGATCGACGCTCCCGCCAGGTAGCGCGCCTTCGGCGCGTGTCCGAACTTTTTGGCGACCGCCTTGTAAATGTCGTCCCCGTACTGCTCCACCGAGCCGCAGATGATCGCCGTCGGCGCCTTTTTGTCCACCGCGCGGCCGTAGGCGTAATCCACAATGTGCGGGACGACGTTTCTGTCCCCGCGCACCTTCTCCACCACCGTCGTCACCCCATCCACGATCGATATGATCGGGCGCAGGCCGAGCACGTCCCCGACAAACGCGGACGCCGCCGGGATACGGCCCGATTTCCGCGCGTATTCGAGCGAGTAGGCGGCGAAGATGATCTCCACCGTCGCGTAGAAATCGTCGAGCCAGGCGGTGATCTCCTCCGCGCTCCTGCCCGCCTTGATCATCTTGGACGCCTCGACGATCGGGTAGCCGTAGCCCAGCGTGTAGGTGCCGGAATCGAGCACGGTGATGTTCATCTTCCCCTCCGCCTCGGGGTGCTCCTTATAAAACTGCCGCTTGCCGAACACCGCCGCCTCGAACATGTTGGAGCCCACCGAGGTGATCGTCGTGTTGATCACGTCGGTATAGCCCTGCTCGAACGCGTCGAGGTACGCCTGCTGGTAGGTGATCGACAGGATGTGGCTCGTCACGGGCAGCTCCTTTGCCGCCGTCAGCCGCTCGTAAAATTCCCGGGTGGTGAAATCCACCCGCTCAAGATAGCCCTTGCCGTCGATCGCGATCGGGATCGGCAGCATGACGATGCCGCCCTCCAGCAGGTCGGCGTCGGAGATATCGCTCGCGGAATCGGTCATCAGCAGGATCCTCTGATCCGTCGTCTTTTTCTTTCCCATCTGTTTCTCCCATCACAAAGGGACCGCGTCCCAGTCGTATTTCGTCAGCTTTCCATGGTTTTGGAGCGCCGGGAATCCCCACTGCCGCAGCGTCTCGTAGGCCGCCACCGCCACCGTATTGGAGAGGTTCAGGCTGCGCGCCCCCGCGATCATCGGCAGGCGCACGCAACGGTCCGGGTTCGCGCGGAGCAGCTCCTCCGGCAGGCCCGCGTCCTCCCGGCCGAACACCAGGTACGCGTCGTCCGGGTAGGCGATATCGGTATAGGTCCGGCGGGCTTTCGTGGTGAAATAGTAGAACTCGCCCCGCGGGTTGCGGGAAAAGAATTCCGGCGTGCTCTCATAGGTGGTGATGTCGAGCAGGCGCCAGTAGTCCAGACCGGCGCGCTTGAGCTTCGCGTCGGTGATCTCAAAGCCCAGCGGCCCCACCAGGTGCAGCCGCGCCCCCGTCGCCGCGCAGGTCCGCGCGATGTTCCCCGTGTTCTGGGGAATCTGCGGTTCGATCAGGACGATATTCAAAACGGACATTCCGGCTTTTCCAGCTCCCTTTTTCTGTCGTGCAGGCGCGCCTGCTGTACCTTATAATTTACCATTTTCTTCACAGTTTAGTCAAGTATCCGCCAGTTTGCGGCGCGCTTCCGCAGGGTTTTTGAAAAAATATTTTTTCTCCCGGCGCGTTCGTTGCGTTTTTCCGCAATTTCCGCCCCGTTTTCCGGTACGGGTGAAAGGATGTGGCCTATGAAACCCTCTCTCAACACGCAGAGGCGGAGGGCCTTCTGCGTCTATATGGCGCGCGGCTTCCCGCCCGAGGAGGCCGCGCGTAAAGCGGGCTTCGGCGCCGGAGACTGCGGCATGCAGTCAGCGGCGCTGCTGGGCGATGCGAAGGTGCGCCGGTCGATCGCCCGGCTGCGAAAGGAGCTCTCCTTCGGCGCGCCCGCGTCGCTCGCGCGGGCGGGGCTCGAACGCATCGCGCTGGGGGACGCCGCGGGCGCGCTGCCGCTGCTTTCCGGCGAGGGAGGCCCGGCCTCCACCGCCGACCTCTTCCACGTGGCCGAGGTGCGGCTCCCCAAGGGGGGCGGGGTGGAAATCAAGTTCTGCGACCGGCTCAAGGCCCTTTCGCTGCTCGCGGAGCTCGACGGCGGCGAGCAGAACGCGGCGGGCTCCCTGCTCGCGGCGCTCGCCCGGTCGACGCAGGCCCCCGCCGACGACCCGCGCGCGGAGGACGGGGCAGATGGGTGATTTCACCCGGTTTTCCCAAAAGCAGATGACCGCGCTCACCTGGTGGAGGCCGGGAAGCCCCCATGAGGCCCGCGACGCGGTCATCTGCGACGGGGCGGTGCGCAGCGGCAAGACGTTCTGCCTTTCGCTCGGGTTCCTCCTCTGGTCGATGACAGGCTTTGACGGGCAGTGCTTCGCGCTCTGCGGCAAGACGGTGGCCGCCCTGCGCCGCAACGTCGTGTCCCCGCTGCTTCCCTGCCTGCGGGAGCTCGGCTTTTCGGTGAAGGAGCGGCTTTCCCGCGGCGTGCTTGAGGTTGCCTTCCAAAACCGGCGCAACCGCTTCTACCTTTTCGGCGGGCGGGACGAGGGGAGCGCCGCGCTCATCCAGGGGGTCACCCTCGCGGGCGTGCTGCTCGACGAGGCCGCGCTCATGCCGCGCTCCTTTGTCGAGCAGGCCGTGGCGCGCTGCTCCGTCGAGGGCGCGCGGCTGTGGTTCTCCTGCAATCCCGAGCATCCGCAGCACTGGTTTTACACCGAGTGGATCCTGAAGGCGAAGGAAAAAAACGCCCTCTATCTGCACTTCACCATGCGCGACAACCCCTCCCTCTCCCCCGCCGTCCTGCGGCGGTATGAGCAGCTTTACTCCGGCGCGTTCCGCGAGCGGTTCGTCCTGGGCAGGTGGACCGCCGCGCAGGGCGCCGTCTACCCGATGTTCGACCCGCTCCGGCATGTGGTGGATTCCGCGCCGGCCTGCTCCCGCTATTTCATCTCCTGCGACTACGGCACCGTCAATCCCGCCTCCTTCGGGCTGTGGGGGGAGGCGGGCGGCGTCTGGTACCGGCTGGCGGAATACTACCACGACTCCCGCAGGATGGGAGAGCTGAGGACCGACGAGGAATATTACGCCGCGCTCGAAGCGCTCGCCGGGGACCGGCCCGTCGAGGCGGTCGTCGTCGATCCGTCCGCCGCGAGCTTTCTCGCCTGCATCCGGCGGCACGGCAGATTTACCGCCCTGCCCGCCAAAAACGATGTGGCGGACGGCATCCGGCTGGTGAGCGAGCTGCTCCGGGAGGAAAGGCTCCGCTTCTGCGCCGGGTGCGCCGACACGATCCGGGAGTTCGGGCTTTACCGCTGGGACGAGCGCGCGGGGCGGGACGCGCCCGTCAAGCAGAACGACCACGCCATGGACGACATCCGCTACTTTGCCGCCACCCTGCTTGCGCGCGGGGAGCCGGGCTGCGCCGCCGCCGCCGCGGCGCGGGGATGAGGGGCGGGGCCGCGCCGGACCGGAGGGACGGCGGGCGCGGGCCGCCGCAGGCGGCGCGCGCTCCCCGCGCGAAGCGCGGGGCGGCCCCGCGGCGGCGGATGCGCGCCGGGCGGGGATGGATACGCCGCCGGAGGGCGGCGGCAACGAAAGGGGGCGCGGGGGAAAACATCTGGTTTGCCCCCGCCCCGAGGGGAGGATCAATTTGAAAATCAGGGATTTTTTCCGGCGGGGGGAGGCGGCGGTCAGCGTACAGACCGCCCGCGAGCCCTGCCGGGGCTGGGACGGCCTGCTGCCGCTGGCCACGCCCGACTGCGCGGTCTATGACGGGCTGCGGCGCGCCATCCCGGTGATCGACGCGGCGATCGACAAGATCGGGCGGCTGGTCGGCGGGTGCGCGCCCGTCTGCTCCAACCGCGCGGCGCAGGCCGAGCTGGAGGCGTTTTTTCGCGGGGTGCCGGTCGGCGCGGTCTCGTGGGGCATGGAGAGCTTCGTGCGCTGCTATCTAGACAGCCTGCTCACCTATGGAAACGCGGTCGGTGAAATCGTGGTCGCGGCGGACGGGAAATCCGTCGCCGGGCTCTATAATGCGCCGCTGCGCGACATCGCGTTCCGGGACGCGGGTTCGCCCTTCGGCGTGCAGGTGTGCGCCGCGAAGGACGGGCTTTCCCCCGTTCCCGTCCCCTGGCCCGAGCTCATCGTCTTTTCGGCGCTGAACCCCGCGGCCGGGGAGCTGCGCGGCACCTCGCTGCTCGCCGGGCTGCCCTTCGTGTCCGACGTGCTGATGAAGATCTACGCGTCGATCGGGCAGAACTTCGAGCGGATCGCCAACCTGCGCTACGCCGTGACCTACCGTCCCGGCGCCAACGCGGTCGACCGGGCGTGCGCCAGAGAGATCGCGGGGAACATTGCACGCGAATGGGCCGACGCGATGGATTCGGTCAAGCAGGGGGCGATCAAGGATTTCGTCGCCGTGGGGGACGTGGACATCAAGGTGATCGGCGCGGACAACCAGATGATCGGCACCGAGGTGCCGGTCCGGCAGATGCTCGAGCAGATCGTCGCCAAGCTCGGCGTGCCGCCCTTCCTGCTCGGCCTCAACTGGTCGACCACCGAACGGATGAGCGCGCAGCAGGCGGATATCCTCACCTCCGAGCTGGAGAGCTACCGCCGTCTGCTCACCCCCGTGCTCATCCGCATCTGCACGGTCTTTCTGCGCCTGCGGGGCTACGCCTGCGGCGTGGACATCGCATGGGACAACATCAACCTCCAGGACGAGCTGGAGCTTGCCAACGCACGCCTGCAGAATTTGCAGGCCGACAAGCTCGCGCGGGAACTGGAGCGGACGGAGGAGAACCGATGAAACAGGCAGTCATCCAAAAGGCGGCGGATACCCCCGCGACGGGGGAACAGCTCGCTAAAATCAACCGCTTTTCCCGGCGGGAGCTCTCCGCGGAAGAGGTCTATGTCTTTTCGCTCCTGCTCTGCGACAACGAGGTCGACCGCGACTACGAGCGGTTCCCCGCCGCTTCGCTCGAAAAGCTGGCGGCGCTCTTTGTGGGAAAGACGGGCATCTTCGACCACAACCCGCGCGGGGAAAACCAGACCGCACGCATCTTCGAGACCGCCGTGGAGACCGACCAGGGCCGTTTGACCGCCGCCGGGGAGCCCTACGCCGCGCTGCGCGCGTGGGCCTACATGGTGCGGTGCGACAAGAACGCCGATCTTATCCTCGAGATCGACGCGGGCATCAAAAAAGAGGTCAGCGTCGGCTGCGCCGTCGAACGGGCGGAGTGCTCGATCTGCGGGGCGGACGTGCGGGAAAGGCCCTGCGCCCACGAGGCGGGACAGGAATACGGCGGCGCGCTCTGCTGGCACGAGCTTCGAAACCCCACCGACGCCTACGAATGGTCGTTTGTCGCGGTCCCCGCCCAGAAGCGGGCCGGGGTCACCAAGGGCGCGCATACCGCCGGGGAGGACCTTGTCAAATCGCTCGAGGGGGGCGGCGGGGTGACGCTCGGCCACGCGCAGGCGCTTGCGCTGGCAAAGCAGCTCCGGGAGCTCGGCGCGCTCGCCGAGGCCGGACGCGCGCGGCTTATGGAAAAGCGGAAGGAGTTCGTGCGGCTGGCGGCCTTCGCGCTGCCCGCGCTTGACGCGGCCGCCGCCGAATCCGCCGCCGCGGGCATGGACGAAGGACAGCTCGACGCCTTCTGCAAGGGGTTTGCGGGGAAGGCTCCCGCCTTTTTGCAGCTCGGCGGGAAACCGGAAAAGCCGTCCGACAACGGTGCATTTTGTATTTGACAGGAAGGATGAAGCATATGGCAAACTACCAGAATATCCGGCTCGACAAGACGATGTACAAGGCGGGGGTCCCCTTTTCCGACCAGCTCGAAAAGCTCGATCCCTCCGCCGCCTACGCCGGCACCGAGCTGGCCGGGCTCGACGCCTTTCAGCGCCAGCTCAAGCGGTTCGACATCAGGGTGAGCGGTCCCAAGAGCGATACGATCGCCAAGTTCTTCGGCACGAGCGATTCCGCCGCCCTCTTCCCCGAATATGTGGCGCGCGCCGTCCTGCAGGGCATGGATGAGAGCGCAGTGATCCAGAGCATCATCGCGTCCAAAACGGTCATCAATTCGCTCGACTACCGTACCATCACCACCGCCGACGGGCACGACGTGTCCGCTTCGGTCGTCGCCGAGGGCGCGGCCATCCCCGAGACGGTCATCAAGCTCAAGGACAATCTCGTCCGGCTCACCAAGCGGGGCCGTATGCTCGTCGCCTCCTATGAGGCGGTCAAGTTCCAGCGCATCGACCTCTTCTCGATCACCTTAAAGCAGATCGGCGCCTACATCACCAAGGCCCAGCTCGCCGATGCGGTGAACGTGCTGATCAACGGCGACGCACCCGACGACGCCAACGGCAACGCCGCCGAGGTCGTCAAGACCGCCGAGGCCGGCAAGCTCTCCTACGACGATCTGCTCGCCCTGTGGGGCAGGTTCAGCGACTTCCAGATGAACACGCTGATCGCCTCCCCCGACATGATGCAGAAGCTCCTAATCCTCACCGAGCTGCGCGACCCCGTCGCCGGGCTCAACTTCACCGGCAGCGGCATGATCGGCACCCCGCTCGGCGCGAACGTCATCCGCTGCGCCGCCGTGCCCGCCGGCACCATCGTCGCGCTCGACAAGAACTTCGCGCTCGAGATGGTTACCGCCGGCGACATCACCGTCGATTACGACAAGCTCATCAACACCCAGCTCGAACGCGCCGCCGTCACCTCGACCAGCGGGTTCGCCAAGATCTTCCCCGACGCGGTGAAGGTCCTGACGCTCAAGACCGCGTAAGGCGAGGCGCGATAAGCGCGCCGGAGGGCGTGCGGCGGAGCGGCGGAAAACGCGCGGGCCCGGGGAAACGGGCCCGCGCAGCCGGGCGGGGCGAAGCCCCGGACGGTCGGACGCCGGAGGCGGCCGGTTTTCCGCCGCGCAATGGGGGTGCGGGGGAAATGTGTTCCCCCGCCGTGAAAAGGAGGCGTTTTATGGATACGGAAGCCATTTTCAACCGATTTGTGCGGCTGGCGGGGCTGGATGCGGACGGGGCGGAGGGCTGGAAGCCGCTCTGCGCGGCAGCGGCAGCGCGACTGGCCGAACGCCTGCTGCCGGGCGCGGACGAGGCGGACGAGCGGCTGCTGCTCGCCGCCGCCGGGGAGGCCTGCTACCAGTATGCGCTCTCCCGACAGAACGCGCAGAGCATCCGGGTGGGGGATGTTTCCCTCTCCCCGGCGGAGGACGGCCTCGAGGGGACGCGGCTGCTGCGCGACGAGCTGCTCGCAGGGGCCGCCGGTCTCCTGGACTGCGGATGCGCGTCCTTCAGGCAGGTGGAAGCATGAGCATCGCCGGGGCGGTGACGGCCGCCATCAGGCAGTGCGGCCAAGAGGCGGCGCTCGAGCAGGACGGGGCGGTCTTCCGCTTCTTCGCCTGCGTGCAGCCGCGCGCCTACGACACGCAGGCGCGCACCCAGAACATCCAGTCGCGGTTCGGGAAAATCGACCCGCGGCAGTTCATCTACTACGGGCCGCTTTCGGGCGGCGGCGAGCGGGTGCGGGAGGGTTCCATCCTCACGGTGGGGGGCGACCGCTATGAGATTCTGCTCTGCCACGATTTTTACTGCGGCGGCCATCCGGCGTTTCGCTGGGCGGCGGCGCGGCTGGTAAGGGAGGAATCCGAAACATGACTGATCCGCTGACCGGCCTGCGTGCGGAGATGGCCGCCTACCTGCGGGAGAGCCCGCTTCTCGAAGGGATCGCCATCCGGGAGGAGTTCCCGGGCGGTTACAAGGGGGTCCCGACCCGGCAGGCCTGCGTGGCGGTCGGGATTTCCGGCGTCGAGCGCGCCGCCGCGCCGGGGGGACGGGTGAAGCTCACCCTGCGGTTCGACATCCTCTGCCCGCCCGGCGGAAATCCCGGCTGCCATGGCCTCTTCGACCGGCTGTGCGGCGCGCTCTTTTTCCAGAAGAACGCGTTCGGCACGGTGGAAATCCACTGCGGGGATGCCGCGTTCGATCAGGAGACCGGCTGTCTCGTGCTGACCGCAGAGGCGGTCCTCGCGGGGCTGCTCCTCCCGAATGAGGACGCGGAGGGCGAAGGATTCGCCGACATCATCATCAAGGCAAAGGAAGTGTGACCCTATGATCAAACGACCTGATTCCATGCGGCCCGGGGTCTTTATCCATACGAGCGTGCGCCCTTATGCGGGCGGCTGTCCCGCCGGGCGGGGCGTCGCCGTCGCCGCGCGGGCGGGCGCCGGTTATTCCGGGACCGGCGTGGCCGAGCTCTACACGCTGGCCGACGCCGCGGCGTTCGGCACGGAGAGCGTCCTCTACGGCATGGCGCAAACGCTGCTTGCCGCGGGCGTCGTCCCGGTTTACGCCGCCGCGGCCGGTGAGGACTACGCCGCCGCGCTCGCCGCGCTGGAAACCGAGGAAAATCTCTTCGCAGTGGTGTGCGACGGGGGCGCCGAGGCGCTCTGCGCGCATGTGGACGCCTGCTGCGCGGCGGGAAGGGAGCGGGTGGGACTGCTCGCGGTTTCGGGGGCCGAAGCGGCCCGCGAAACCGCCGCCGCGGCCGACAACCGCCGCGTCGCCGTCCTGTGCGACGGGGGGACGAACACCACGCGCACCGCGGCGGCGTTCGCGGCGGCCCTGGCCGCCGCGAACGCGGGCAGCCTTTCCGGCCTCGCGGTCCCGCTCGACATCCCCTTCGACGGCGGGCTTACCGCCGCTGAAACGGAAGAATTGCTGCGCGCGGGCGTCACCCCCTTCGAGCGGTGCGGCGGCGAGGTGCGGTGCGTGCGCGCCGTCACCACGAGCCGTACGGTGAACGGGCTGCCCGACAGCACCTTTTCCGCCCTCTCCACTGTGCTCGCGGTGGACGAGGTGGTCGGCGCGGTGCGCCGCGCCGTCCGCGCGCGGCTGCGCGGGCTCAAAAACAACGCCGTCACGCGGGAGAGCATCGCGTCGCAGATCACCGTCGAGCTCGAGCGGGAGCGCGCGCTCGGCGTGATCGACAGCTACCGGCCGCCCCGGGTCGCCGCCCACCCGGACGACGCGTCCCTCTGTGTGGCGACGCTGTCGCTGCGGGTCGCACCCGAGATCAACCAGATCGTGATCGCGGCCGACATCGTGGTTTAGAGCGGAAGGAGGACAAAATGGCATTTATCAGTTTCCCGACAAGCAAGGACATCTACATCGAGGTGGACGGCCGCCGCCTGGCCACCGCCCAGAGCTACAAGGCCAAATCCACCCGCGAGAGCCGCTATGTCGAGGCGTTCGGTTCGGCGGAGCCGGTGGGCACCGTGGGCGGGCGCATCCGCCACGTGCTCGAGCTTGTGCGGGTGATCGTCTCCCCCGCCTCCGACGTGGACTTCTTTTCCCTCGAAGACTTCAACGTCGTCATCGTGCGGCCCGACGGCAAGATCATCTATTCCGGGTGCCAGTGGTCGGCGATCGGCGAGGACGCCCCGCTGGGCGACCTTGTCTATGAGAGCCTCACCCTCGTGGCGCGCTCGCGCATGGAGGTGCGGGCGTGAGGCGGGGCGCGGCGGAGCGTTTCACCGTCCCCTTTGAGGGGCGCGGCGTCCATTTTTGCAGGCAGAACGCCGCCCAGCGCCTTTCCCATCGCCAGCGCGCCTGCGCGATGATGCCCCGGCTCGGAAAGCGGGGGCTGGGCGGCGAGGAGGCCTACGCGCTCGCCTACAACTGCGTGCTGCTCTGGCAGACGCTCGACGGGCCCGACCGGCTGCGCACCCCCGCGGGGGCGCTGCGCCGGTACACCCTCGGGCAGATCGCCGGGCTCTGCCGCCTCTACTGGGCGCAGGGGGACCTGCCCTTCGGCGGGGCGGAGGAGGACAGCTTCGACCGGGAGGAATATTCCTTCAACGAGAGCTTTTCGGAGGAGGAATTTCCATGCTGAACCTCGACGCCGAGCTGGCCGAAAACCTCAAGGTCTATTCCGACTACACGAAATCCCGCACGGCGGTCAACTACCCCGCCAAAATGGACGTTCCCATGGTGTGGGATCGCTATCTGGACACCGCGCGGCCGGTGGGGGACGGGCTCTCCACCGGGCAGGCCGCGTACACGCCCGCCCTGCCGGACTATGAGGCCGCGGGGTTTGAGGACGCCTCCCCCGCACCGGTGGGGTGGCGGGTCTCCGGCGAGGGGGAGGGCGGCCTGCTCGGGCAGCTCAACGACCGCCTCAAAACCCAGGCCCGGCGCTACCCGCACCCGATCACCAACGAAATGGAGGACTTCTCATGAACAGGATGCAGTATGGGGAGTTCGTTTTCCCGCACAATCCCCGGCGGATCGAACTGAGCTATACCGGGGCCCTCGCGCCGCAGGTCTTCCCCGGCTGCGGCGCGGCGGTGCAGGAGCTCGGCCCCCGCTGCCGCGTCGCAAGGTGCGAGGGGGAGGTCTTCGCCCCCACGCCCGAGGGTGCGGCGGCAAAGCTCGCGGAAATCTCCGCGGCCTGCACGGGCGGCGGGTTCGCCCTCCTCTATCTGCCCGCGGGCGGCAGCTTTGAGGCCGCCGTCTCCCGCTTCGCCTACACGGCGCAGGGGGACGGGCGGGTGCTTACCTACACGCTCGAATTCGTCGAGCGCGCCGCACAGAGAGAGGTGGGCGCATGGCCGAACTGACCGGCGAATGGTCCTGCACGGTGAAGGATTCGGCGGATAACGCCGTTTTGCTGCCCGCGCCTATTGAATGGGAAATCGTCAAATCGCTCGACTCGCCCGCGCACTCGTTCGAGGGGATTTTCCCCTGCGCGCATGCCTGCGGCGACCTGCGCTCCGTCGAGGTGAAAATCGGCGGGCGGACGCTCTTTTCCGGCAGGCTCGACGAAGCGGCGGTCACCGAGGACGCGGACGGGCGGCGGCTCAAGCTGATCGCACGCAGCATCGGCGCGGTGCTGCTCGACAACGAGGCCCTGCCGCAGACCTATACCACCGGGCTTTCCCTCACCGAGCTCTTCGACGAGCACATCCGGCCCTACGGCTTCTCCACACTGATCACCGACTTCGACGTCTTCTTCAACCAGTACCAGATTTTGAAGGGGACGAGCGAATGGGAGGCGCTTTCCAACTTCTTTCGCAACGGGAGCCAGGGGATCGCCCGCATCGACGACGCGGGACGGGTCGTCTGCAAGATGAATCCCGGCGAGGGAAGCTTCCATCGGATCTCCAACCGGGACGCGGGGGCCCAGCGGTACACATGCCTCAAGATCACCGACAACCGCTACTCCCCCATCACCCGGTTCGTCATCCGCGACGACGACGGCGCGTACAGCTACGCCTACAACAACCCCGAGGCCTCCGCGCTCGGGCTCGTGCGCAAACGGTACCTCATCCCGTCGGTCGAGTACACGCTGACCCCCACCGGCGGCCAGATCGACGCGATGCTGCGCATCCGCCGTTCGATGCTCGGCAAGCGGGTGGTCACCGTCACCTGCCCCGGACTGCTCGATATCGCGGTCTGCGACACCGCGTCCGTGTCGGGCGGATATGAGACCTTTGAGGGGCTGCTGGTGCACCAGGTGCGGCACCGGCTCGCTTCCTCCGGCGCGTCGACCGAGCTCACGCTCGTCGACCGCGGCTACCTGTAGGAAAAGGAGGGCGTATGATGGACGCTTTGCTCATTGACGGCGGGCACCTCTGCGATTCTCTCGGAAGCCCCGTCATGGTCGGCGGCGAACGGGAGCTTTTGCAGCGCGCCGCCATCCGGCTCGCGGTGAGGCGGGGAAGCCTGCCCCACGATCCCGCCTTCGGCAGCACGCTGCACCGCCTCGACACGGACGGCCCCGCCGGGGCCCGCGACGCGCGGGCGCTCGCCGCCGCGCGCCTGGCGCTCGCCCCCCTTCCGCAGTTCGAGGTACGCGCGGCGGCGTGCGCGTGGGAACCCGGCGCGCGGCGGCTGACGGTGCGGATCACCCTCGCGCTGGCGGGGCGGGACTATCAACTGGAGGTGGACGTATGAACGAACAGGAGTTTTACCGCGCGATGACCGCGCGTTACAGCGCGCTTTCCGGCTTCGTCCCCGACGAGGCGTCGGACATCGCGCTGCGCTTTCACGCGCTGGCGGGCGAGCTCGCGGACTTTTCCGCGCGGCTCGACGAGGCCGCGCGGCAGTCCGACCCGCTGACCGCGAAGGGCGAGGCGCTCGACGCCCTCGCCGCGCTGCGGGGGATTTCCCGCAGGCCCGCCGCGCACGCCGCCGGGGAACTCACCTTCACCCGCGCGCCGGGAACGGCCGGGGAGGTTCCGATCCCGGCGGGGACCGCGTGCGCGGCCCCGGACGGGCGGGTGTATCTCACCACGGACGCGGGAAGCATCCCCGCGGGGAAGACGTCCGCCACGCTGGCGGCGCGGGCCGCCCTGGCGGGCCGCGGCGGCCACGCCGCCGCGGGCCGCGTCACGCTGCCGCGCCGCC